>JBGTNB010000122.1:0-6844 GCA_041743285.1 Gemmatimonadaceae bacterium | reverse complement strand
GGTTAGGGGTTAGGGACTAGGGACTAGGGACTAGGGACTAGGGACTAGGGACTAGGGAGATCGAAGGGTAAAGTCCGTAGCCCCTAACACCTAGCCCCTAGCACCTAGCCTCTTGTCCCTAACCCATAACCCCTAACCCCTAACCCCTGGCCCCTAACCCCTAACCCCTAACCCCTAACCCATGGCCCCTAACCCCTCAATCCCCCCGCCACCTCCAACCGAGCGCACCTAACTCGGCTCGCACGCTATCCGCTTCTTCGGCGAGCGGAGGCGCCGCGAAATTCCGGAGCGCCAGATATTGTCGATAGGCATTCGCCGCCCCCTCTCGATCACCGGTGGCCGCCGCTAGGCGCCCTTCCTCGCGAAGATAGGAGCCGAGGTACCGCGGCCAGCCGCGCAGATAGGGACGCCGGCGAACGCTCGCCAGCGCGCGTTCCGGATCGCCGAGCGCGACGTACATTCGCGCGATCGCCAGGCTGGCATACGCGCGCGTATCACCCAATGGCGGGCCAACGGCGACAATCGAGTCGGTGCGCTCCACGAGTCTCCGCGCCTCCGGCACTCCCCTCTTCACCGCCCCGATCGCCTCGACCAGCGCCGAGCAGGCGAGCGACGTCCCGGCTGCGGACTCCGGTGAATCGCGAAGCACCCTGAGACCCATCCGCGCCGTGCGGGTCTCCTCATGCCAGGCTCCCCACTGCCCGATCACGCACGCATCGTCATGAGAGGGCGCATGTCCTCCGGCGCCTGGCAGCAACCTTCCAATCGCCACCCGTGCCGCCGCGCTGTCCCCGCTTCCGTACAGCGCATCGAGCACGCGAATGCGTTCAGCGCTCCGCGATCCTGGCTGACCATCGTCGAGCTCTCCGGTGAGCGCCAGCGCCTCGTCAGGTTGGCCCCGGAGAAGTGCCAGACTGTGCAGCCCGAGCACTGCCTCACGACGGTGAGTGAGGCGTGCCGCGCGCGTGCGCAGCAGCTCGAGGGCCCGGTTCCCATCGTCCACGGCGATGCCATCGTGCTGGCTGGCGAGGGCAATCCATCGGAGCGCAGAGATGTCCAGCGAATCGAAGCGCTCGCGCATTCGCGCGAGCGTACCCTCATCGCCCGTCGCCACCGCCAGCCGCCACCGCAGAAAATCACTGACTGGGCTGACCGGGGCCGTTCGATGATATGCCGAGACGTGCTCACGCATTTTTCCGCGGTCTCCGGCGCGCGCTTCCAGAAGCGCCAGGTACATCAGCGGCGGGAGAAACGTCGGATCCAGTTCTCGCGCCCGGCGAAAGGCCGCGATCGCGCGCTCCTCGGAGCTCCTCACGCCGACCGCTCGACCGTCGGTAAACAGCCTCTCGCCCAGCTCGTGCCACACCTCGGGCCGGTCGGGCGCCACTGCCGCGGCATGCTCCCACGCCGCCAGCTGTTCGGCCAGCGAAGAAGAATCCGGGTACTGTGATCCGGCCATTGCGTCGAGAAGAGCGCGGTCACGATCGGTCAGCGCGGTGCGTGAGCGCCAGGCGAGTTCGATGCCCCGGGCGCGGTCGGCGCTGCCGTCCACCCTGTCCGCGGCCAGCGCCAGTCCCAATCCGGCCATCGCGAACCCTGAATCGCTCTCCACCGCGCGGGTGAACAGCCCGACTGCTTCGTGGTAGTTACCGCCGCGATAGGCAGCCTGCGCCGAAAGGTAGGAGCGCAGCGCGGCCAGCGAGCTGGTGGTATGACTTGCCAACCGTTCCCGCTCGCCGGCCTGGCCAGCGAGCAATTGGCCCGTCAGGCGGTCGACAAGCATCGTCAGGCTGTCGGGAGGGCCTTCGGCAGTCGCCTGCCCGCGCACCGCACCATCCGGAACGGAGTGCAGCGTTGCGCTCACGACCACCTTGACTGGGGTGCCGACCACATTGCCCAACAGAAGCTGTCCGGCACCCAGCCGGCGGGCGATGGACAGCGACTGTTCCAGCGGTAGCTCCCCTTCTCCTTCCCTGGCGCGCCGCCAGGCGCCTAGCACGAGTGCAGGCTCGGCCGCGCGCGCAGCGCCGACTTCCGTGAGTTTCACGACGAGCAGGTCGACCATGCCTTCACGCAGATACCCGAGCGTGGGATCGGCGCCGGTGACCCGGAAAGGGGCCACCGCGATCAGGTCGGCGTGGATCGGCACGGCGGTTTTCTCACCGAAACGCGACAGTCCCGAGTATGCTGCGACTACGAGAAGAACGAGGGCGAGCACCATCGCTATCAACCGCCAATGCGACCGTGGCTCCGCCTGATGCCTAACGTGAATACTCTCCGGCGGTATTGGCGACGCGACCGGGCTGCCCGCGGCTGCTCCGGACGCCGGTGCCGGCTCGATCGATTCCAACGGCGGCTCCGATGCCGTCGCCGGCGACCACCCGGGATCGTCGCGCAGGCGCTCGACCAACTGCACGACGGCGGAGTCCGGTTCTGTGTCCAGCTCATCGCGGACGAGCGCCTCGTGCACACGAGCGAATTGCAGCGCGCTGGCTCGATCTCCTGCTGCGGCCAGGGCTGCAATGAATCCGGCGGCGGCTCGCCCATTAAGTGGCTCGTGGGCCGCCAGCTGACGACGCCACTCCACGGCGCGGCGGTAGTCTCCCCCGCGCTCCATGTCTTGCGCGAGCTGCTCGAGCGCCTCGGCACATCGCTCGGCAAGCCTGGCGCGTTGAATGCTCGCCCAGCGCTCGAACTCCGGCGCACCGCTTACATGAAAGCCATCGAGAAACGGTCCGCTGTGCAAAGTGGCGACTGCTACGAGATCGCCCCGCTCCACGGCCGCCTCCAAATCCCCGACGTCGCTGCGCACGACGGCAGGGTTGAACCGCAGATCAGCGCCCGAGTCAAAGAGCTCTTCGGCGTTGAGGGCTCTACGCATGTGATAGAGCGTCTGACTCAACGCCTGGCGCGCGCGTTCGGGATCAGCGTCCGTCCAGAGCGTGGCAAGTACCCGCTCACGGCTCAACCCGCGATCGCCGGCGCTGGCGATCATGATTGCGACGGCAAGCAAACGTCGCTGCGCTGCCGCGCCGGTAAGCGCGGAGCCATCCCGCTCGAAAGTCACTCCACCAAACGTCCTCAAATAGAGCATTGGATCTATCTGAGATTCATCTGATGGAACTCTGAATGTGCGCGTGCATCTTCGGGTCACCTTTGGCGCGCGGCTGGGGGCAGCACGCGTTCAGAGTGGATCGGGCGACGAGGTGTTCGGCTATTTTTAGCGACACCTCCCGCCCGTTTCCTTTATTGCCCATTATCCAATGCGCAATTTAGCGAATGGCATGTACACGGGAGAGATCGGCGTCGCATGATCGCGCTCCCGAACCCTTGGTGGCATGGTTACCACACCTACCCCTGGCAGTTCTCCAGCGCTAATCCAGCGCGTGATGCGTCCGTTTCAGCAGTTCGCCCACACCGAGTCATCGGGCGGGGTGGTGCTGCTCGCGTGTACCGCAGTCGCCCTCATCTGGGCCAACTCGCCGTGGGCCGCCAGCTATTTCCATCTGTGGGAGTATCCACTTTCCATAGGATCGGACTCCACGGCGCTCCGGCTCTCGCTTCATGGCTGGATCAACGACGGTTTGATGTCCGTCTTTTTCCTGCTGGTTGGACTCGAGATCAAGCGTGAGATCCTGGTGGGGGAGTTAGCCACGCTTCGGCGGGCGGCATTTCCCATTGCCGCCGCGGTGGGGGGAATGGTCGTACCGGCGCTGTTATACGTTGCGTTCAATGCCGGGTCCCCGACGCTGCATGGCTGGGGAGTCCCAATGGCGACCGACATCGCGTTCGCCCTCGGCATTCTCGCGATGCTCGGCTCGCGCGCGCCGGTTGGCCTGAAGATCTTTCTAGCCGCACTGGCGATCGCCGATGACATCGGTGCGGTTCTGGTGATAGCGCTGTTCTACACGAACGCGTTGTCGTTGACAGCACTTGGCGTGGCCGGCGGTGCGCTCGTTCTGTTGATCGCCGCCAACGCGACCGGCGTCAGATATCCCACCGTCTATGCCTTACTGGGTGTGATCCTCTGGCTCGCGGTCCACGAGTCGGGAATCCACGCCACCGTCGCCGGCGTTCTGCTTGCGCTGACGATTCCGGCTCGCACTCGCATAGATCCTGCCGAGTTCCTGGCGCGCGGCCGCTCCATTCTCGAGGAGTTCGCCGCTCGTGGGCTGAAGGGAGCCGACCACGTGCTCACGAGTCCCGAGCAGCAGGAGGCGATCCATGCGCTGGAGAACGTCGCGGAGGACGCGCAGGCGCCGCTCCTGCGAATGGAGGACAAACTGCACGCACCGGTTGCCTTCGTGATCATGCCGCTGTTTGCCCTGGCGAACGCCGGCGTTTCGTTAGGCGGGGCAACCGACGAGCTGGGAAGCCCGGTAACACTCGGCATCATCGCCGGACTGGTATTCGGGAAGCCGATCGGGATCACGCTGTTCGCCTGGCTCGCGGCCCGTAGTGGCATGGCCTCGATGCCCGAAGGAATCAGCTGGCGTCAGGTGCACGGTGTGGGATGGCTCGCCGGCATTGGATTCACAATGTCCTTGTTCATCGCCGGACTCGCTTTTGGTACGCCAGAAGATCTCGATTCGGCAAAAATCGGCATCCTGATCGCGTCAGTGCTCGCCGGAACCGTCGGTTGGGTACTGCTCAGCCGAGCGTCAGCATCCGCTTCCCGCACCGCGCGCGGCGCTGCAAAGACTCCGGTTACGCCGAGGGCGCCTCAGAAAAATGCGTGAAGGGCGAAGTGCGAAGTGCGAAAGGTGAGCCCGCTCGATTCACCGGCTGCGCGGGGTGAACCTTCGCCCTTCGCACTTCGCATTTCGCAGTTGACACCTCGCCCTTCCACGCACTTCCCTCGTCCCTCTTCCCTCTTCCCTCTTATCTCTGCCTTACCCGCAGCGGACCGTTCGTCGTGATCACGCGAACCGTCGGGCCGCCATCGCCCAGGGTCGTCGTTATGTGCCGGTCGATGCGGCCCTGCAACGTCATTGGATAGTCGAGCACCATCGGACCGTTGGTGGTACCCGTCTCGAGGCGTGCCGAATATCGCTCCGGTATGACGAGCGTCGCCGGACCGTTGGTCGATTCCGCGTCGAGTCCCGCGCCTTCCCAACGGCTTCCGGTGAGATATACCGAAAGCGGCCCATTCCTCACCCGAGCTCTGACGTCTCCCGAAACCCCGTCCAATGACAGCGGCCCGTTCCGCGAAGTAAGATCCAGTCGCCCGTTCACATCCTCCACGTCCATCGGCCCGTTGTAAACTTCAAGCCGCAAATCGGTGCGACGCGGAACACCGATGTCGAAGTGCACCCACCAGGACTCGCGTCCCTCAGTCGAGGGCCCGTCAGCGCTTATGCGGCCACCGTCGACGTTGATCCGCACCTGGCCCGCAAGCTCCCGAGCGGCGGATTCCGAGCGCGCCGACGACTGAATGCGAGCGCGTACGACAACACTGTCGCCGTCCCACCCGTAGACGGACACTCCACCATTGCGGTGCCCGTCGACCGTAATCGAGCCTGTCGATCGGATGCGTTCGACCCGCACCTCACAGTGCCGTTCGCGATCCGAGTCGCCGTAGTCGCGGCTTCGGCAACGGTCCAGCCATTCCGCGTCCGTTTGCTGGCCCTGCAATGGCAGCGCCGACAGACTGAGTGCGGCAACCGCACCTAGCAAAATGCCCACTCGCATATTCGTCTCCCGTCCATAGAGGTGCGTCTCATGCTGCCGGTCCTATGCTCCTACGCACGGATGGGACAGTACTCAGGCGGTGCGGGTTTGAATCCAATCTCGCGCCCTCGATCCCCGAGTATCCCCTGCCGGCCCGGAACGCAGACGGCGCACTTCCAGTTCATGAAAGTGCGCGGCGTTGGCACGCCTTTCCCCCTGCTTGCCCAGATAGCGGAATACTGGATAACAAGGACCTTTGGCTGGAGAAGCCCATGACCGACAAGATCGACAAGAGCGACGCGGAATGGCGAAGTGAATTGAGCCCGGAACAGTACCACGTCTGCCGGGAGAAGGGCACGGAGCAAGCGTTTACCGGTGCGTACTGGGATTCCAAGGAAGGTGGTGTCTACCGATGCGCGGCCTGCGGTAACGCCCTGTTCAGATCTAGCGAGAAATTCGATTCCGGCACGGGCTGGCCAAGTTTTTTCGCGCCCCTGGCCAATGAGGCAGTCGAGACCCGGGAAGACGACAGCTTTTTCATGCGGCGCACGGAAGTGGTTTGCTCCCGCTGCGACTCGCACCTGGGGCATCTCTTCCCCGATGGCCCTGAGCCTACGGGAATGCGGTATTGCATCAACTCCGCCGCTCTCGACTTGGATAAGGACTCAGCTGAGAAGCAGGATGCCGTGGAGGCGTCCAAATCGAAGTAACAGGAACGATCTGTTACATCCTGTGTCGGTCCGCGTCTTTACGGACACGGATCGTAGCACTCGGTGGCAAACGGTGAGCCGGGGTTCTGCGGCCCGGAGCTCGAATGGTTGGGGAGACGGCAAGGATAAGTGTAGGGGGGTGACAGCGGCGGGCACGTCCGAGAGGATCGTGCCCGTTGTTGCATCCGGGAGATCCCGTTGTTGCATCCGGGAGATTACGTAAGCGTTTCGTGATCCCGCCTTGCCTTGGGGTACTCCTTGTTAGTATTGGGACAATAGCGTCGACGCCCCTCGTCACGCTGGCCCACTACTTCGAGGTAAGTCATGAAACGCGCCTTCCTCACGGCCGCCGGCGCCATCGCGCTCGTGGCAGTGCCACTAGCCGCCCAGAACCCGGCAAACGTCCCAATCGAGCAGTACAAGCTCGAGAATGGACTGACCGTCATTCTCGCCGAAGACCATTC
>JBGTNB010000121.1:0-10265 GCA_041743285.1 Gemmatimonadaceae bacterium | reverse complement strand
CGGCGCAGTATCCTGCGTGCCGGCTCTGCGAGGCCGCACCCGTGCGCGCAACCGCCGCATCGGGAGGCCGCCAGCTCGCCGACGGCATGCACATAACCAAAGTCCTCCCCGCGGTCGACCTCGACGATGACCGCTGTTCGTGCGGTGATCTCGCCGCTGCCATCCCATTGGAAGAACTCCTTGCGATTGCCCTTGAACGCGACTTCTATCAGTTCAGCCAAACGATCATTCCTCGAACGCACCCATCTGCAGAAATTTCTCGCGCCTGCGGCGCACCAGCTTCTCCGGTTTGTACTTGCGCAGCTCGTCGAGGTGACGGATCAGCGCCGCCTGCAGCAGCGCGGCCGATTCCTCCTGGTTCGCATGCGCCCCGCCCAGCGGCTCCGGTACGATCTCGTCGATAACCTGAAGGCGCAGCAAGTCATCCGCTGTCAGGCGCAGCGCCGACGCTGCGCGCTCCTTCATCTCCGGGCTCTTTCCATCCTTCCATAATATGGCGGCGCACCCCTCGATGGTGATCACCGAATAGATCGCGTTCTCGAGCATCAACACGCGATCGGCCACCCCTAGTGCCAGCGCGCCCCCCGAGCCACCCTCCCCGATTACGGTGGCGATGATAGGCGTCTGGAGCTGGCTCATCTCGAACAGGTTGCGAGCGATCGCCTCCGACTGGCCGCGCTCCTCGGCGCCGAGTCCGGCCCACGCCCCAGGCGTGTCGATCAACGTAATCACGGGGATCTGGAATTTCTCCGCGAGCTTCATGTGGCGAAGCGCCTTGCGATAGCCCTCCGGGTGCGGCATGCCGAAGTTGCGACGGAGATTCTCCTTGGTGTCGCGGCCGCGTTGATGGCCGATCACCATCACGGTTTCACCTTCCAACCGCGCCCACCCGCCGACAATGGCCGCGTCATCGCGAAAGGCGCGGTCGCCGTGCAGCTCGACGAAATCCGTGAACGCCATGCGCAGGTAGTCTATCGTGAACGGGCGCCGCGGGCTGCGCGCCACCTGCACACGCTGCAGCGCCGTGAGGTTCCTGTAGACCTCCGAACGCAGCTCGGCCAGCTTGGTCTCCAGGGGCTGAAGGTCGTCGGAGACGCTCAGTTGCTGTTTGCCGGCCATTTTTTTCAGCTCGTCGATCTGCTTCTCCAGCTCGGCGATCGGCTTCTCGAATTCCAGCATCGCACCCATCGTCACCCCCCTCGCACGAGTCTCACCCGTTCGGAACCGAGTAGAGCGCGTAATGCGCCTAGCGAAGCAGCTGTCACAGCCATGCGATTGCGTCGCGACCGGAACCGCACTCGCGTACCGTTACCATCGCTCCACATCAGCTCGACCGCGGCAGCGCCCGCGTGCGCATCCAGCAGGTCCCGCACATCGTCCATCGTGCCGGGCGTCACGCCGGCATCCCCCATCAACTCGAGCTGTACAGTCATCGTGCCGTTCGCCCGAAGCTCGGCAAAGGGAGTGAGCGATTCGACGATGAACGTCGGACTGTCCGCTCCCTGATCCCGGCGCGAGTAGCCGCCTTTCAACAGCACCGGCACGTCCGTTTTCACCCGGTCCGATATCGCCGCCCAGGCTTCCGGAAAGACGAGCACTTCCGTGGAGCCGGAGAAATCCTCGATTGCCAGGCGGGCAAACTCGTTGCCGTTCTTCTTCGAAGTCTGTCGCTTTACAGCCGTGACCACCACGCCGAGCGCAATCGGCTCCTCCGTCCAGGCTCCGAGCTGCGACACGGTGTGCGTGGCGAACAGCTCCGCTTCGGCCCGGAATGGCTCCAGCGGATGTCCCGACGTGTAGAATCCAAGAATCTCCTTCTCCCGAGCCAGCCTTTCCGAATCGGTCCACTGCGGCATGTGCGGCAGCACCGGCTCGTGCGCCGTGGAGCTGTCGCCACCGCCCAGCGAGTCGCCGAACAGCGAGACCTGTCCCACCGCCTGCTCCGCCTGCCGCAGCGCTGCGTCCTGCATTGCCGCGTCGAGCGCCGCCGCGAACTGTGCCCGGTGTCCGCCGAGCGAGTCCAGGGCTCCAGCGGCAATCAGTGCCTCGAACACCCTCCGGTTGCACGTCCGGAGGTCTACCCGCCGGCAGAGGTCGAACAAGGAAAGAAACGGCCCATCGGCGCGAGCGGCAAGGATCGAATCCAGGGCCGACCGGCCGACATTCCGAATGGCGCCCAGGCCAAAGCGCATGCTCCGGTCGCCAATGACCGTGAACTTGAACCCCGACTCGTTCACGTCAGGCGGCAGCACCTCGAGCGACAGCTCGCGCGCTTCGTTGATGTACTTGACCACGCTGTCGGCATCTCCAATGCAGGAGCTGAGCAGCGCGGCCATGAACTCCGCCGGGTAATGCGCCTTGAGATAGGCGGTGTGGTACGAAATTATGGAGTAGGCGACCGAGTGCGACTTGTTGAAGCCGTAACGGCCGAAGGTCTCGATCTGCGAGGCGATCTGATCGATGATGCGCTGGTCGTGCCCGCGCCCAACCGCCTTCGTGATGAACTTGTCGAGCTCCTTCCTGATCAGCTCGGAGTCCTTCTTTCCCACTGCCTTACGCAGCACATCGGCTTCGGCGAGCGATATTCCCGCAAGCGTCTGCGCTATGCGCATCACCTGTTCCTGGTACGTAATTACTCCATAGGTGGGCTGGAGGATCGGCTCCAGCTCGGGCAGCAGATAGGCAACCTCTTCCTCGCCGCGCTTGCGCTTGATGTAGACGCGGTGCATTCCGGTGTCGAGCGGCCCGGGACGGACCAATGCGTTCGCGGCGACGAGGTCATCGAACCGGTCGCAGCGCATGGACCGGAGCACGTCGGTGGCGAGCGCGGACTCGAACTGGAACACACCGGCGGTGCGCCCGGTGCGAAGCATCAAATATGTCGCTTCATCATCCAGTGGCAGCGCGTCCAAATCGAGTGCGGATCCGCGCCGCGCCTCGATCGACACCAGCGCATCGTGCAACACGGTCAGCGTCGTTAGGCCGAGGAAGTCCATCTTGAGCATCCCGACCTTCTCGAGGGCGTTCATGTCGTACTGCGTCACGACGATCTGCTCGTCGTCCACGGTTGCCCCCGATCCTTTGGAGCTCTGTGTGCACACCGGCACGTATTCGTCGAGCGGCCCCGGCGCTATTACCACCCCGGCGGCGTGGACGCCCACGTGGCGGGACAGTCCCTCCAGCGCGATCGCGTAGTCGAGCAACCGCGAATATCGCGGCTCACCCCTGTATACCTTCGCCACCTCCGGTATCTGCTTGATCGCCTGTGCGACGGTGAGATTGAAGTTGGGCTGGTTGGGGATGAGCTTGGCCAGCGCGTCGGTCTCTCCCGGCGTGAAGCCAAGCACGCGGCCAACGTCCTTGATGACGGCCCGCGACTTCATCGTTCCAAAGGTGACGATCTGCCCCACGCTCGCCTTGCCGTACTTCTGCCTCACGTATTCGATTACTTCGCCGCGCCGCTCGAAGCAGAAATCCACGTCGATGTCGGGCATCGACACCCGCTCGGGATTGAGGAACCGCTCGAACAGCAGGTCGAACCGAAGTGGGCAGACGTTAGTTATCTGGAGCGCGTAGGCGACCAGCGAGCCTGCCGCCGATCCGCGCCCCGGTCCCACCGGGATGCCGCGATCGCGCGCCGCCTTGATGAAATCGGCGACGATCAGGAAGTAACCGGCGTAGCCCGTCTTGGTGATCACGCCCAGCTCGTACGACATCCGTTCGCGGATGTGGTCCGGCAGCGGATCGCCATAACGAGCGTGGGCCCCATCTTCCACGAGCCTTACGAGTAACTCGTTCTCGCTGGAAACGCCTTCGGGCAGCGGGAACGACGGCACCTGATACGTCTTACCGAGCGAGAATCCCGCCTCCTCGGCAATGCGAAGGGTGTTTTCCAGTACGTCGGGGCGGGCCGGGAAGCGGCTGCGCATCTCCTCGGCGCTCTTGAAGTAGAGCCCCGAGTCATATCGCATCCGGTCACGCTCCTCGCGGTCCTTGCCAAGCCCGATGCAGAGGAGCACGTCGTGCGCATCGTGATCGGTGTCGCGCAGAAAGTGCGCATCGTTAGTGGCGACGACCGGCAGCCCCAGATCATCGGCCAAGCGGAAAATCTCCGCGTTGAGCTGCGCTTGGCCCTCGCTGTCGTGCGCCTGGACTTCTAAATAGTAGCGACCAGCGAATAATTCAGCATACCATTCGGCGGCTGCTTTTGCTTGCGCGTACTCGCCTTGCAGGAGCGCGCTCGATACCTCGCCGGCCATGCACGCCGATGAGACGATCAGTCCTTCGTGATATTGGGCGAGGATCTCACGGTCGAGCCGGGGCCTTACGTAGAATCCTTCGGTGTAGGCTAGCGAGGACAGCTTGATGAGGTTGCGATACCCCACCTCGTCACGGGCCAGGATCACCAGATGGTAGTACGGCTTGGCGCCCACGCGCGGCCGTGCGCGCTCCCGCCGGTCTCCGGGCGCGACGTAGGCTTCCATGCCGATAATAGGCTTGAGAGCCGCCTTTGTAGCCTTCTCCTGGAACTCCCAGGCTCCGTGCAGGTTACCGTGATCAGTGATGGCGAGTGCGGGCTGCTCCAGTTCCTGGGCTCGCCGAATCAGGTCGTCGATCCGGTTGGCTCCGTCGAGGAGCGAGTATTCGGAGTGGCAATGAAGGTGGACGAATGACATCGGCGCGGAGTGAGACGTAGTGCGCGAGCGGTGACCGGCGGGTCGCGGTAGGCGTCCCCAGCGCAGGACGGGCCGGCGCCCAACTGGGCGGCCGCGCATCATCTGTAAGATACCCGATGCCGGGAGTTCTGCCTACGCCGGCCGATCGATCGCAGCTTCGCCCAGCGGTAGAAAAGGGGCGTGCAGGCTGGCAGTTTTCACCGAACCGGACACGCCTTCCCAGGCGTGCCATTCCTGTCTCGAGGTACTATGCTCGCACGAAGCCTGGCTCTAGCGCTGTCGGTTCTCCTGGCCGCCGCTTGCAAGGGCGACTCTACGGATCCCGATCCATCATCGGTGGCCATCGCCATTCAGGGCGGCGACAACCAGAATGGCGCCGCGGGGAGCATTCTGGCGCTGCCGCTCCAGGTAAAGGTTACCGACGCGGCAAACGATCCCGTTCGGGGGGTGGCGGTAATCTTTCGCACCGCCACCGGTTCCGGGGTAGTGCTCAGCGATACGATAGTCACGACCGGACCGGATGGGATCGGCGGGGTGGATGCGCGTGTCGGCTCGCAGCTAGGCGAGTACACCATCGCGCGCGCGTTCATTAGAGGGGGGCCGGCGGATTCGGTCACCTTTTCAGCCGAGGTGACCCCGGGGCCGACGTTGGCAAGCGTGACGCCGACGACTATCCAGGCTGGGGATACGGTCACGGTGACGGGCACCGAGTTCAATAGCGTGGCCAGTGGGAATGAGGTGCTCTTCGGCGGGGTGCCGGGGATCATCACGACTGTGAGCGCCACTCAGCTGACCGTGGTGGTTCCCGCCTGCGTCAGCCCCGGCACCATTCCGGTGACGGTGAAGGTGGGAAGTGCCACCACCGCGGCCCAGACTGTGACCTACGTGGCGACTGCGTTCTCGATAAATCTCGTGGTGAACCAGGGGATCACGGTCAGCGGAACAGAGCTGTCGAACTGCTTGAGATTGCCCGGCAACGGTGCGGGATATCTGCTGGTGCCGCAGTTCGCCACCGCGGTGTCGTTCCCCTCCACTTCCTTCCAGATCGGCAACAGCTCGTCGACTCTGTCGCAGCAACGTATGAACGCACTGTTCGACCGTGACGTAAGGCAGTCCGCCACGACCTCTCAGTCTCGATTCGACCTGGCGCTGCGCGACTACGAGCGCAAGATGCCGACGCCGCGCCTGGTGGACATAACGCAGACGCCGGCCCTCGAGGCCCTTACGATCAATAGCCAGCGAACATTTCGCGTGCTGTGCTCGATCGAAGTAGGCGAGAACTGCTTCCAAACGGTAAACGCGCGGCTCAAGTTCATCGGGAGCAACGTGCTTGTATACGTGGACAACGATGCGCCCACCGGCGGGTTCAACGACGCGGAGCTGCAGAACTTTGGAGCGGTGTTCGATGAGACGCTCTATCCAATCGATGTCCAGACCTTCGGTGCCGAGTCGGACATTGACGCGAACGATCGTGTCATCATGTTGCTGACGCCGGTGGTGAACGCGCTGGTTCCCGCGGCGGACTGCGCGGTGTTCGGCTCAGTGCTCGGATTCTTTTTCGGCTTCGACCTGTCCAGCACGTCGGCCAATTCGAACAAGGCAGAGGTCTTCTACGGACTAGTCCCCGATCCGAACGGAGAGTTCTCCTGCACACACAGCAAGGCGAACGTATCGAGAGTCCTTCCTGGCACATTCATCCACGAGTTCCAGCACATGATCAGCTACAACCAGCACGTGCTCGTGCGGGGGGGTAGCCAGGAAACGGACTGGGTGAATGAAGGGCTTAGCCATCTGGCCGAAGAGCTTGCATCGATCCATTACGAGCGCAAGTTTCCGCCGCCGACCGGACGAGGCAATCCGAACCAGATCTTCCCGGATTCGTCGCAAGGGTTCATCACCGAGCAACTCGGGAATTCCTACGATTATCTGTTCGCTTCGCAGGACAATTCGGTGACTCTGTTCGAAACGGGTGAGTGTTGCGAGGGGCGCGGGGCGGCGTGGCTGTTCATGCGCTACCTCGGCGACCAGTACGACAACTCCGTGTTCAGGCGCATGGTGCAGACTCGCCTGACGAGCACGGCAAACGTCGAAAATGCGACGGGACGTTCGTTCGAGTCGTTGTTCGGCGACTTCGCTCTGGCGCTGTACGTCGACAGTCTTCCCGGCGTCCCGCGTTCGGCGATTCCGTCGCAGTACCGGTTCGAATCGCGCAATCTGCGTTATTTGTACGATGCGCTGCATCGCGCGTCGTCGTCGGCGTTCCCGCGCGTTTTCCCGATCGTGCCGACGCAGCTGGCGTACAATCAACAGCTCTCCTCGACGATGCTTCCGGGAACGCCGGCGTACTACGAGTTGACGACGCCGGCGGGAAGCGGGACGGTATCGTTGCGCTTCGCTCCGCCGACCGGGACGTTTGATCCTTTGCTGCAGGCGCAGGTGGGGATCTTCAGGTTACGATGAGGAAGGCGACGGCGACGAGATGAGAGTCGCGAGTTGCGAGGAATTGCGAATTACGAATTGCGAATTGCGAATGGTGAAGCGCACATACATCGTCATTCCCGCGAAAGCGGGAATCCAGGGGAAACAAACACATAGTTCTCACTCATCTGTTGCGCTGCTCCCTGCTCGTAGCTCGCATCCATGTCGAAGGTTCAGCAGGATGCATCAGGATTGAACGGATGGGGGGGATCTGCGTAGGATGTAGCTTGCCACACATGGACCTAACAGTCTGTTCACCTCTGCGCACCTCAGCGCCCTCTGCGGTAGAAAACGCTGGACGACGTATCGAAACGATGCCGGCTGCTTCGCATTTCGTCCGTCGCATTTCCTCGCAACTCGCAACTCGCAGCTCGGTACTCGCAGTTGTCTCTTGCGTGCTGACGCTTGTTACTTCGTCGCTTGCGGCACAGGAGCCGGGGGCGGCGTTTCTATTGTTACCGGCGAGTCCGCGGGCGATGGCGATGGGTGGGGTGGGGGTGGCGAGTGAGGGGGCGGCGGCGCTGTTCGACAATACGGGGGGGATGGCGAGCCGAGGATTGGGGGGCTCGCTTGCGGTGCAGCGCCACATCGGGGGGACGAGCGCGGCGACGGTTGCGCTGGGATATGGGACTGGTGACTGGACACTGGCCGGCGGCGTGCACCTGCTCGATTATGGAGCAATCGATGAGGTAATTCCGGATCCCGCGTCAGGCGGAGAGATCGGGTCACCGACAGGGGCGCGGCTTTCGGCTTCGGACTTTGCGGTGGCGGTGGGGGCGGCCCGCCAGATGGGCTGGCTGCGCGCCGCCATTTCAGGAAAGGTCGTGAGGCAGCAGGTGGCGGAAGCAAGCGGAAGCACCGGTGCGGCCGATGCTGCTGTGGAGGCGAGGCTTCCGAGGGGCACAAGACTGTCGCTCGCCATTCAACACCTGGGCGGCCGGCTAGCGCTGTCGGGGCGAGAGGCGGACCTGCCGACGCTTTGGCGGGCCGGCGTCGCTCTGCCACCATTGCGCTGGCGTTCGGTCGAGCTTCGCGCGGTGGGTGAGTTGCTAGGTGTTCGCGAAGCGCGGCTCTCGGCCGCCGCTGGCGCGGAGGCCGTGTGGCACGCAGGGAAGGGGATGGCGGTGGCGGGTCGGATGGGTCTGCGCTCGGTGCCCGACGAAGATCTGGGCTCCTCGCTCACGTTTGGCGGTGGGTTGGAGGGTGAGCGGATGTCGATTTCCTACGCATACAGAGGATATGGGGCGTTAGGTGGGGCGCATCGCGTGGGGGTTGTGGTCGGGAATAGGGAATAGGGAATCGGGAATCGGGAATGGGCGGGGATTCGGCCATCGGACGCGGCGTCGGGAGTCTTCGCCGCTTGATTGATTCATGATTCCCCACTCGCTATTCGATTCCCGATTCCCGATTCCCGACCATCTTGATTCCCGACTCCCGACTCCCGACTTCCGACTCCCCATTCCCGACCATTCCGATTCCCGATTCCCGATTCCCGATTGCCGACCCCCGACGCATCTGGCGCTTCGGGCTCATGCTCGTCGGCGCATTAGCCCTCCTCGCAATTCCTGCCACTCGAACCGGACGCTACCTCGCCCGGGCGACCTGGGAGGAAATGCGGATTCTGCACGGACGACGGCCCATTCGGGAGGTGATCGCCGATTCGGTGGTCACGCCGCTGACGCGGGGAAAGCTGAAGCTGGTGCTCGAAGCGCGGACGTTTGCCGATGAGGTGTTGGGTCTGGAGGCCGGGGAGAGCTTCACGACGTTCAGCCAGCTCGCGCGCGACACGCTGGTTCTGGTGCTCAACGGGGCGCGACGGGACAGGCTGGAGCGGGTGACCTGGTGGTTCCCGATAGTAGGGACGGTGCCGTACAAGGGGTTCTTCGATTTCGACGAGGCGCGTGCGGAGGCAGAGCGGATGGCGGACGAGGGGTACGATCCATACCTCCGGCCGGCATCGGCGTTCAGCACGTTAGGATTCTTCAACGACCCGCTGCATTCCAGCACGCTCAGGCAGGACTCGATCGACCTAGCCGGCACCGTGTTTCACGAGCTGACGCACAACACCTTCTACGCACCAGGGTCGGCGGTCTTCAACGAGTCTTTCGCCAACTTCGCCGGCTCTCAGGGAGCGATACGGTTCTTTGCCGCGCGTGGTGACAGCGTGGCGGTCCGCAACGCTGCTGCGCGCTGGGAGGATGACAAGGTGCTGTCGCGCTATTACGGCATGCTCTACCGCGCCTTGGACTCCGCTTTTGCGGCGTACCCCGACGACTCGCTTGCGCGCCTAACTGCTCGCGACTCGCTCTATGCGCGCGGGCATCGCGCGTTGCTCGACTCGATCGCCCCGACACTCCGTACGGTACCGCGGGCGGCGCTCGAGCGGATGCGTTTCAACAACGCGTCGCTACTCGCGCGGCTGGTTTATTCCACCGATCTGGAACTGTTCGATCTGGTGCTCGAGCGAGATAGCGGGGATCTGCCGCGGGCGCTGGAGCGCATTCTGGAGATCGCGCGGAGCGATAGGGGGGATCCGTTCGGGGCGCTCCGGGAGTACGTGACCTCGACGCCTGCTCCCAATGCCGCCCTTCTGCGAACTCAAACGGCAATTCAGCGGCGTGCACCTGGGGTCTCTCGAGTGCGACCGGGGAGGATCTCCGGACTCAGCGATGCATAGTCAGGCATTTCGACCCGCGGGCCCAGATCAGGCAGCGTGCGCGATGTGCCGGCGACGAGCCGCTTCGCGTACTCCTGCAGGTTCATTTCGAACGGGTCTGACGGGTTGGCATCGACGATCAGGAGATCCGTATCGGTCATGAGCAACTTGCCAAACTGCAGGCGGTCTCCGCGGAGGACGCGGAGGGTTCCAGCGTATCATTCTGCTATGCTCCTCACTGCGTTTTCTCGGCGAGCGCCGTTGCGGGGGCGTTAGGAGCCGTGAGGCGTCATGTTCTTGCTGCGTGTTATTTACCACAGAGCCATCTGAGGTTGTCTGTCAAGGGTTTTAAGCAGCAGCATCAGCGACGTGCAATACGGGAAGAGATGCGCTCACGGGTGAGTGGCGAAGGTGCAGCGCGCGAATATAGCGCGCGTCATCGTAAGGGGTGTGGT
>JBGTNB010000120.1:0-1850 GCA_041743285.1 Gemmatimonadaceae bacterium | reverse complement strand
ACGGCAGTACCCTGTCAGCGGACCACGGAAACCGCCGACATCGCGCACATCTGAGCAGTAAGCTCGAACAGCCCCACTTTGCGGCAGCGCTCCGCGCCACCCGTGGACGTAAACAGTTTTCACACAGTCTCTCACTGGAGCCGACGGGGCGGCCGACCGGCGTACGCCAGCCAGAGCTCTGCCCTGGCCGCCCCGCGGCTCAGTTCAAGCGTTATACGGCCACTGGCATTTATGAAACTCACGCCGCTTGAGGAGGATCTCCTCGGGGATTTGGCGCAGGACGACCACGCGCTCTACGAAGTCTTCCACTTCGTCCGACACCACTATCCAGAGGCCAGTGACCAGGAGGTGCTCCAGCGCGGTCGAGAGCTGATCGTCGCTTGGCTTCAACGCGGTTGGCTTGCCACCCTACATGACGAGGCGGCAGAGCCGATCGCAGCGACAGATGCGCTACTATCCGTGATCGACGAGCAGGGGATCGGCGGTACATACTACTTCGATGGGGCGCCGAGATTGGTGCCGGGTCCGGCCGCGTACCGTGACGTCGCGTGGATGCGGCCTGGCTTGTAATGTGACTTTGGACGTATGTATGCTCTGCTCCACGATCGTGCATCACCGTGGATCGCACCGGGCATTCCGTGGTACGCGCCGGACGCCGATGCCTGGATCTCTCAAGCATGTGCGGTAACGGCGGTCCGAACGCTTCTAAGAGTTCGCCTTCTCTCGATTATCGTGGTGCCTTTACCGTCGTCTCTTGATTCAGACTGGCCTGTGAGGCGTGAAGCTCCGAACACCGTCAGCCCAAGAGGCGACCGAGAGTGCCTGATCCTTGGGATTCTAAGGCTTAAGACTTGCCGATGCATCCCGAACGCTCGAGGCATCGGCGGGATGGCTTGCGAGTCTCCCGCGGCCGCCGTATAACGATTCGTTGTAGCCGACGGGCGGTCTTCGGATGCTCGCTTCGCTCGCACTTATTTGATCCGCCCGCAGCTGAACTCAAGCGTTAGGCCGACAGGCACACTTCTCTTATGATCTCTTCGTGAAGCTCCCGGGCGCGTCAGCGGCGATCGTGGATGCGGCGAAAGTCCGCGATTACCTCCTCTCGCCGGACCACCCCGTGGGGCACGCCAAAGCGCGGTTCTTCACCTCCCTCGGCTTCACGCAGGACGACTGATCCCAACTCCGCGATGCCCTGCTCCGGCTCGGCCACGAGGCCGACGCGACACCCGAGCCCGAGAGCCCCTTTGGACAGAAGTACGTCCTCCGCGGTATCATAGAGGGGCCGGGTCCGACCCCACGTCGGGCCCTAGTGGAAACGGTCTGGATCGTCCTCAATGGCGAGACAGCGCCGCGCCTCGTTACCGCTTATCCGGGAGACCGCCGATGACACCTGTTTCCACGTTCCGTGAGCTGGATACAGTGGTCCTTGTGCGCGATCTCCCCGACTCCGGGCTCAGAACGGGCGATCTTGGCGCGGTCGTTCAGGTCTATTCGCCCGAGGCCCTTGAGGTGGAGTTCGTCACCGCCTCCGGCCGAACGGCGGCACTGCTCTCGGTGGCCGCCAGCGACGTGCGTCCGGTGCGCGACGATGACCTCCTCGCCGTTCGCCCAGCGCGCTCAGTTCGCGGGGCGGCCTAACGGTGGAGCTGACGGGGCGGCCGACGTCCGTACTGCGGCCATGGCTACGCCCTGGCCGCCCCGCAGCTCACTTCAGGCGTTAGCCGGGCTGGCGCAATTATACAATATTGTGTATAGTTCGACGTGGCCCTCAAGCCTCTCGATTGGATCGGCTCCTCCCTCGACGACCTGCGCGCCTTCCCGACGGTGGCTCGGCAGCGCGCCGGATTTGA
>JBGTNB010000119.1:0-3171 GCA_041743285.1 Gemmatimonadaceae bacterium | reverse complement strand
GAGCCCGCGGTTCCAGCGTCGCCACTGGCGATCGGGGACACGACGGCCGGCGGCACGTGGCCAGCCGGCGCCAAGGCGATTGCCGTGCTCCCATTCACCAATCTGAGCCCGGATCCCGAGGAAGACTACCTCGTCGATGGTCTGACGGAGGAGCTGATCGGCGTGCTGTCGCAGATGCGGGCGCTACGCGTGGTCGCGCGTACATCCGCGTTCGCGTACAAGGGCGCCAACCGCGACATCAGGGAGATTGGGCAGGCGCTCGAGGTGAGCGCTATTCTCGAGGGCAGCGTCCAGCGGGCCGGCGACCGCATTCGCGTCCGCGCGCAGCTGATCAACGTGGCCGACGGCCTCAATCTCTGGTCCGAAGCCTACGATCACGAGGTGACGGACATGTTCACGGTCCAGCGTGACCTCGCACTGCGAATCGCGAGTGCGCTCGAGGCGGGGCTGAGCCCGGCGGAACGGGAGCGGGTGACCGCGCGGCGCACCGTCTCGCCGGAGGCGTTCGCCCTGTACCTGAAGGGCCGCCACTTCTGGAACCAGCGGACCAGCAGCGCATTCGTCCGTGCCCGCGACTACTACCAGCGCGCAATCGACGCCGATCCGCTGTTCGCGTCAGCGTACGCCGGCCTCGCTACCGTGTACTCGCTGCAGGGCCTGTGGGGCGATCTTCCCAGCGCCGTTGCGGGTGAGCGGATGCGAGCGGCTGCCAGCCGGGCTATCGAGCTGGATGAAAGCCTCGCGGAGGCGCACGCCGCGCTGGGGGTCTACCTCCACGCCTACGCTTGGGACTCGGAGGCGGCGGGGCGGGAGCAGCTGCGTGCGCTCGAGCTGGATCCGAGGCTCGTCATCGCACACTACTTCTACGGCAACCTCCTGCGCGTGCACGGCCGTCTGGACGAGGCGCTTGCGCAGTACCGCGCGGCGGCCGAACTGGACCCGCTCGATGCATTCGTCGGCGACGCGCTCGGCCGCACGCTCGTACTCGCCGGCCGCCTGACTGAGGCCAGGGAGTACATGCTCGGCGCGCTCGAGTTGGACTCGATGTTCTGGTGGCCCCACGACGGGCTCGGCGCGCTACACGAGGCGAAGGGAGAGTTCGATGTATCGCTCCGTGAATACCGTCGCGCGATGGAACTGGGCGGTTCCAGCATCCACGTTGCTCGACTCCTCGCCCGCACCGGGCGCGAACGCGAGGCGAGACGGATGCTCGGAGAGTTCGAAGCGCAGGCGGCTAGGACCGCCATCCACCCGCCCGGAGTCGCCACGATCCTTTACACCCTTGGCGACATTGACGCCGCGATGACGTGGCTGGAACAAGCATACGTCGAGCGCCATCCGTTGCTGCGTTTCATCGCGGGGCATCCGGAGTTCGTGCCGCTCGAGGCCGATCCCCGATACGTCGATCTGCTCCGGCGCGTCGGAGTGCGCCGCTGAAGGCACGGTCGTCGACGCTCGCCCGCGCGCGGACCTTCGTCCGCGCGGCGGGACGTTAGGCGACACGGTTCAGCAGTTCGGGACGGCAGCGGGAATGGTGATCTGCCCGCCTACCGGTACGTTGAAGCGTGTGACGAGCACGACCGCGGGTGTGGAGCTCGTTACCACGGCCCTGTGCACCTGCTCACCTATCTCAAAATAGGCATCGCCAGGTCCGTACACAGGCGTCTCGGTGCAGCCCTCCTTCGTGACCTTCTCCAGCTTGATGTTTCCGTCGAGGACGTAGACGAAGCTCGGACCGGGATGCGTGTGCCACATTCCGGCGCCAGGCACAAACACACTCTGCTGCATCACAATGTCTGACCGCTCCTTCGACTGGATCATGAACTCCGGCTGCTGCTGAATGCGATACGGGGCGAGCGTGGCCCGTACGGTGAACGGTGTGGGGGTGATGGTGGAGAGCTGAGTGGTCACGTTCGACATGTGGTCCATCACGGGCTGGGTCGCCGTCGCGTTAGGCGCAGTTGGCGGTTCGGCGCCGTCGCTGCACGACGCCATGAGCACGACCGCGATGAGCTGGGGAATCCGTTTTGTCATCATGAGCCGATCTCCTGAAGTTCGGTGGGAATTCGTTTGCCGTGCCTAAGACACGACAAAGGACTGGGAATCGGCTCACCGGGGGCCGGGGGTACCCGGGCGGCTGCTCGAACAGCGCTCAGATCCAATGCGAGAGCCGTACGACATCCAAGCCGGGCAACGCGGGCACCTTTCTGTCGTTGGTAACGAAGGCGGAGCAGCGCGCGGCGAGAGCGGCAGCAAGCTGAAGTGCGTCCGGCGTGCGTAGACGATGCAACCCACGGAGCTGCGCCGCGGCGCGGAGTTGAGTTCGATCCACGTCCACCACGCGGATGCCGCGACTCTGCGTGAGCAATGCCTCGTAGCGCGACGCCAGAGGAAGATTGCCCGCTCGATAGGGTACCACGAGCACCTCCAGCAGCGTTATGGCAGAGGTGACGAGCTCACGCTTCCCGTCGGCAGCACTTGCGAACAACGGCCGGACTAGAGGGAGATAGGTAGGATGCTCCTCGAGCAGATAGATGAAGATGGAGGTGTCGATCGCGATTGGGCCCGAGCCGAGTGAGTCGGTCAATCCCAGGAGCGACGCTCAGCGTCCACGTGGGCAGCCGCGTCGAGCCCCTCCCAAAGCTCCTTGCCGAGGCCCTGAAGTTCCAGAATCGACAGGGTTTCCGGCTCTTGCAACGCGTCCTCGAGGATCATCGTTACCTCCTGCGCGACCGAGCGACGCTGTGTCTTCGCCCGTTTTTGAAGCCGGCGATACAATGCGTCCGGCAGATTCTTGATATTGAGCGTTGCCATTGCAGTGCCTCCATTATTCCTCCAATTTGGAGTACCTGGCTCCGTGTCGTCAAGAGTCCATCGCCCGGATGCGTACGAACGGCGGGGCAAGTCGGTGTTCGTTCTTCGTTTGACGATTGCACGAGCAGCGCAACTCCGCGCCTCGGATCGGACGTGGCCGGGACGGGCCGCCCGCGCAGCGATGCGCCGGAAGTGCGATCGCGATAGCTTCGTGCAGGTACCGGTCGGCTGGGGGGCGCGTTCCGCCCAATGCACTGACCCGGCAGTTCCCGCCCTCTCCTCTCGCCTCCCGCACATGTCGATCGCCCTGCCGCTCCGCGGAGTGCTTCGGTTCACTGCCGCCGCCGCCATCGCCCT
>JBGTNB010000118.1:0-1577 GCA_041743285.1 Gemmatimonadaceae bacterium | reverse complement strand
ATGGCGCGCCCGAGTCGGCGATCGATCTCGATGGGTTCTTCGGGCTCCACCCCTCTCTCAACGCACTCCAGCCGCTGTGGAATCGTGGATTGCTTGCGCCAGTGCACGCAGTAGGCAGTCCGAGCGCGACCCGGTCGCACTGCGATGCGCAGGACTTCATGGAAAGTGGCACGCCCGATCGCAAAGGGACGCCTGACGGGTGGCTGAATCGTTACCTGGCGGTCGAGGGCACGTGCGCCGAATGTTCGCCATCGAGCCCGTTTCGCGGAGTCGCCCTCTCCCAGACCACACCGCGAATCATGCAGGGCCCGGCGCCGACGATCGCCATGGCGAGTCTCGATGCGTTCACCGTTCGCGCCACCGGGACAGACGTACAGCGGCTCGAGGCTCTGTATCGCACCGGTTCGGCCGATCTCGTTCACGGAGCCGGACGAGAAACCTTCGAGGCGGTGAAGATGCTGCGCTCGGCTAATCCTCAGCGTTATGCAGCGGAGCACGGAGCGACGTACCCGCGATCGCCCTTCGGGCAGAGCTTGCGGCAGATCGCGCAGCTCATCAAGTCGGATGTAGGACTCGAAGTGGCGTTCGCCGATGTCGGCGGTTGGGACACGCACGTGAATCAAGGGGGAGCAAACGGGCAGCTGGCCAACCGGCTCACGGATTTCGCGCGCGGAATTTCATCGTTAGTGACCGATCTCGGCGATCGAATGGAGGACGTGACGATTCTGACGATGAGCGAGTTCGGCCGCACCGCACGTCAAAACGGAAACGGCGGCACGGATCACGGGCACGCCGGCGCCATGTTCGTCATCGGTGGAAGCGTGAAAGGGCACCGCGTCCACGGGCGCTGGCCGGGCCTGGCACCGGAGCACCTCCACGAAGGGCGCGACCTTGCGTTGACTACAGATTTCCGGACTGTGTTCTCCGAGGTACTCACCGGGCATCTCGGCGCGTCCAATGCCGATGCGATATTTCCGGGGTTCGCCGGCCCTGTTGCAATCGGCGTCCTTTAAGGGCGAAGGGCGAAGGGCGAAGTGGGACGGGGTTGCAAATTAGGCGGCAACGAATCGCCTGCACGCGCGTAGATTCGGTGAGTCCCCCCTCCTTCCCACTCCCACCGAATCTGCCACATGATGACACTGCGCACTGTCGCCATCTCGCTTGCCGGCGCGCTCTTCATTGCCGCCTCGGGCAACGCATACGCACAACAGTTCGATCTTCTCATCCGTGGGGGCCAGGTAATCGACGGCACCGGCAGCGCGCCCCGCCGCGCCGACGTCGCCATTACGGGTGGGCGCATAGTCCGCATCGGCGACCTGACGAATGCCACGGCGGCCCGCACGATCGACGCTACCGGCAAGGTGGTGACGCCCGGCTTCATCGACATGCATTCCCACGCCGACTGGGGATTCGGCACGCCCGAGCTGAACACCGCGCGCAACAACCTCACGCAGGGGATCACTACGGTGGTCGTCGGTCAGGACGGCCGGAGCGCCTGGCGTGTAGGCGAGAAAGCCACCGACGCCATGAAAGTCTGGCGGGAGCAGGGCTTGAGCGAGAACAGCATCCTCCTCGTC
>JBGTNB010000117.1:0-3990 GCA_041743285.1 Gemmatimonadaceae bacterium | reverse complement strand
CTATCTCGGCGCGAAGCACATGGTGACCGGCTACGATCACCTCCTTTTCCTGCTCGGCGTCATCTTCTTCCTTTATCGCCTGAAGGAGATCGGCGTCTACGTCACGCTGTTCGCAATCGGCCACTCGGCGACACTGCTCTTCGGAGTGCTGACCGGCGTGAGCGTCAGCTCGTACCTGATCGATGCGATCATCGGCCTGTCTGTCGTCTACAAGGCTCTAGACAATATGGGCGCGTTTCAGCGCTGGTGAGGCTTCCAGCCGACCACCAAGTCCGCGACGCTGATTTTCGGGTTGTTCCATGGATTCGGTCTGGCTACCAAGATTCTCGATTTCGAGGTCTCGTCGGAAGGGCTGATCGCCAACCTCATCGCGTTCAACGTCGGGGTCGAGATCGGTCAGCTCCTCGCTTTGAGTGCCATCCTCATCGCGATGAGCTACTGGCGGCGCACGCCGAGCTTCGCGCGGCACGCCTACACCACCAACGTCGCAGTCATGGCCGCGGGATTCCTGCTAATGGGTTATCAGCTCGCCGGCTACTTCATCATCGACCTTCGAGCGGCGAACTAATGCCGGATTTGAGCCCCATTCCGAACCCTGACCTTCCTTCGTCTCGCACGCTTTTGCGGTCGACCCTCATCGCGGCTACCGTCGCGATGGCCCTGCTGGTTACGGCCGTGCTGCCCGCGGAGTACGGCGTCGACCCGACCGGTATCGGGCGTGTGCTGGGACTGACGGAGATGGGTGAGATCAAGGTGGCGCTGGCGAAAGAGGCGGCGCTGGCCGATTCGATGGAGGCCGCCGCCGTCGCGTCAGGCGTGACAGATTCGGTCACATCCACCTCGCCAGCCGCCCCGGCTGTCGCCCCGCCTACCGACACAGATCGCTCGCCCGCCGCGGCGTCAAGTGCGGATTCGGCGAAGGGCCACGTCATCGAAATCGTCCTGCGTCCTAACGAGGGAAAGGAGATCAAGCTCGCGATGCGGAAGGGCGCGCGTGTGACGTACTCCTGGTCGACCGATCAGGGCGCGGTGAACTACGATACTCATGCCGACGGGCCTGGCATCAGGTATCACGGGTACGCCAAGGGAACGGGCAAGCATTCCGACGAAGGCGTTCTGGTCGCGGCGTTCGATGGCATGCACGGCTGGTTCTGGCGCAATCGGGGAACCGAGGTCGTGACGCTCACGCTGCGGACCAGCGGCGACTATCAGGAGGTCAAGCGGATGTGATGCGTCAAATCGGCGTGAGGTGTCTTCGGCGAATATGCAGGACAGCAGTTGCCTTCACTCGTCCCGGGGCGTGACGACCGGGAGCTGTAGTCCCCACAGGATCGCGGCAAGGCGGAGAAGCATAACGACGGCGATCCCGATCACCGCCGCCAGCGGCGCGACAAGCCCGACCGCCTTCACCAGCAGATAGACCGACGCCCCGGCGATGGATGCAGTCGCATAGATGTCGCCGCGTCGCAGGATCATTGGGATCTCCGCCGAGAGCACGTCGCGCAGGACGCCGCCAGCCACGCCTGTCATGGTCGCCATCAGGACGACGATGAGCGCGGGCACTCCCGCGCGCTCGGCGACCTGCGCGCCGCCGATGGTGAAGAGTGCTAGTCCGAACGCATCGGCGATGGCGAGCGCGTTCCCAGGTGGCCGGCGGTAGCGCACGTACGCAAGCGTCGACAGCGCCGCGACGAGGATCACTACGATGTAGGTGGGGTCCGCCATCCAGAAAACCGGATGGCGGTCGAGCAGCAGGTCGCGGAGCGTGCCCCCGCCCACCGCCGTGACGGCTCCGATGACGATGACGCCGAATACGTCCATGCGCTTTCGACCAGCGGCCAATGCGCCGCTGGCGGCGAAGACGGCCACTCCGAGAAGGTCCAGAATGTAGAGCGGCACCTCGTCTCCGTGAGAGTGCAGTGTCTCGGAGCGCGCAACCCCGGGCGTTTCTCAATGATACCAGGAACGGTGGCACGCGGCTTCGCAGCAGCTTCACACCACCGAATCCGAAACAACAGAGAGCTTTCGGAGTACCGGGGGGCCACACCATTAACTGGATCCGCATGCGTCTCCTATCCGCCGCTCTACTCCTCGCGAACACCGGGCTCGCCCTCGTAGCTGCCTCCGGCGAGCTGAGCGCACAGACCGACACCATTGCGGCTAGGGCACGCGCACCCAAAGAACCGGCTCGCCGGATCGCCGTCACTGCGGAGCATCTGCGAACTGCCTTTGGCGATGACCGCGCGCGCACGCTGCTCGAGCGAGCCCGAGCCGCGCGTATCTCTCAGGACTCTGCACTGCTCGCGTACGATGCGCGCACCTATCAGCGTCTTTCCGTCGGCCTGGGCGTGCGGCGGTTGGGCGAGAAGCTACTCCTGCGTGCCGAAAATGCGGCGCGGGTGACCTGGTCTCGCGGAACGGGCGTGTGGATCGAGCCGACCGGTAGACGGGCGGCGGTGCCGCTGGTCTCTGGCTCGGCGGTCGGCATGGACATGACGGCTGCGACGCCGATCCCGTACTTCCCCGGGCGCGAGACGCTCTGGTTCCCCGCGTCGGACATGCGCGTCGTTAGGACGGAGGTGAACGAGAACGACATGCTTCATCCGCTCGCCACCGGGGCCGAGGCGTACTACCGCTACGAAACCGGAGACTCGATCAGCATTTCGCTTCCCGATGGGCGGAGCATCGACCTGCGCGAACTGCGTATCACCGCCCGCCGCCCGCAGTGGCGCGCTTTCGTGGGCTCCTTCTGGTTCGACCTGGAGTCCGGAAGCCTCGTACGAGCCGCCTACCGCATGTCCGCCGAAATGGACGTCTGGCAGGTGGCTGGTGAGGACGCGCGGCGCGAGGCGGAGCGCGGCGCGCAGAACGCGGGCGACGACGAGCCGCCATTTCTGGTGAAGGCGCTGCTCGGGCGATTGACCGCGAACATCACCGCCATCACTGTGGAGTACGCACTGCACCAGAACCGGTTTTGGCTGCCGAGGACGAACGTCGCCGAGGGTATTGCCCAGTCCGGAACCTTCCGCATCCCTGTAAAGCTCGAGGAGCGCTTTCGCTACGAGGGAGTCAACGGCGACTTGGACGTCCCCGAGATTCCGACGCTCGCGTCGCTTGGCCTGGCGCCTAGCGACACTTCGTATTCGGGATACTTCCAGATCGGCTCCCAATCGCGCTCGGGCGCAGCGGACAGTTCTCTATCGGCCCAGTTGGCGCGTGACGATTCCCTCTCACGACGCCAGCAGGCAATTGCCGATAGCCTCCATCGCATCGCCGAGGAGGCTACGGCCGCGGGAGATACGACGCTGGCGCGTCGCCTGACAAGACGTTCGAACTGGGCCCATCGTGAGTCGCGCCGGCTGGCGCTACGCGTGGAGCAGTGCGCCGACGGTGACTGGCACATCGCCGGCGTCGGCACACGTTACGAGGGTGCGCTGCGGGTCGGCATCCGCATGCCCTGCGACACGTCGGTGTTGAGCAACTCGCCTGAACTGCCGGGGTCGATCTACAGTGATGGCGAGGAGCTCTTTGGCACCACCGCGCGCGACGAGCTGCTCGAGGCGCTCGACATGTCGCTGCAGCCTGCCTGGGGCCCGCAGCCGCCGACATTGCACACCGGCTTCGACCTGTTGCGATACAACCGAATTGAGGGGCTATCCTTGGGCATCTCGGCGCGCTCGACGCTTGGGCTCGGCTACACCGCAGACGCCGTCGCGCGAATCGGGAGTGGCGACTGGGTTCCTAACGCGGAGCTCGGACTGGCCCGATCCAACGGTCGCCGAACGGTCCGCCTCGGCGTCTTTCATCGCCTCGGTGTGGTGAACGACGACTGGGGCACGCCGCTCGGCTTCGGCGCCTCGCTGGCGAACGCGCTCTATGCGCGCGACGAGGGGTTCTACTACCGCACGTGGGGCGCCGAGCTGGGGGGCGTCCGTGAAGCGCCGGGGGAGTTAGGCAGCGCCGATCTCCGGTGGCGCCTGTTCGCCGAGC
>JBGTNB010000116.1:0-8714 GCA_041743285.1 Gemmatimonadaceae bacterium | reverse complement strand
GTGAAGTCCATCTTTCGCACGTGCGGCTGCGCCAGCGCCGCCTCGTAGTCGGTGGGCCCGATGCGGGCCATGAGCGCCGGCCCGAGGATGCCGAAGCACATGTGCCCATGCGCCATGAACGCGAGCCCGCCGAACATCCGCTTCTCGACCGTCGGGACATCGGGATCGAGTGTCTCACGGATCCGCTGCGCCAGCCCTTCATCGTAAGCCATCACCTCCCTCCGTCGTTATGCAGGCGACAGTGAAGCTTGGTGCGCGATTCACGCCTGCGCATGCACCGAGCCACGTTCCGGCAGATCCGGAGCAGCCATGCCCGGCATTCGGTGCCCACCATGTACTGGGTCCTGACCGGTAGGCCCAAGCTACGTCCCTGTACCTGGTCACCCGCGTCGTCGTCCTTGCTGGTCAGGGAGAGGCGCAGTGGGCTCCGTGCGAAAAGCCAGGGCACCGCCTCGCGTTGAAGTCCCGATCTTTGGGCAGTTTTTCCCGCGGGGTCTGTGCCCGTGGCGCGGAGGCAAGTCACCGCAGCGGAAATCGGTTCCCGAACTGCACGTCTATTATGCGGCCGGTGCCCACAAGATATCCCCGAACGAAGTCCGCTCCATTCGGGAGCGGTGCTGCCAGATCATCGTCTGTCCAGGACACTCTATGACATTGGGAAAACGGCCGAGGCTGTGGAAGTCCGTTGTGGTTTGCGTACTTTTGGCCCTTGTGTTCGCTCTTGGCGACCTGCTCCTGGATTGCCGCGCCCCAACTTCTGATGCCTGCGTATGGGGCAAGGCCCTCTGGCCTGTCTCAATCACCGTCGGTTTGGCCGTGGGCGCACTGGCAGGTTTGGTTCTGCACCTGATACGTAGGGCGCTCACCAGATGAGGGGTAAGGAATCCCTCGTTATTACGGATGTCTCGTTCCGTAGCTCAGTACGCGCGTTCGCTGAACTCGGAGCATTCTCCTTGTCGTGCAACCCGCGTGTTGTTCGGCGCCTTGACGCCTTCTGGTATCGCGGATACCGTCGATCAGCGCCATTCGCGTTTTTCCGAAAGCCGGGCCTTCTCTATGATCTGCACAATCGCCGAACGATGCACGCCGCATGGCCGCAAGATCACCTGCGAGCCGGTCGCGCCTGTGCTGCGATTTGTCGCCGTTAGACAACCGTTGCCAGCTGAAGATGTCACGGGAGGGAAGGGGAAGGCCTGACTAAAGCCTCGAGCCAGACGCGGACGACTGAGACCGCCCCATCCTGTGCTGGAGCACCGGTTGGGGCGGTGTCGTTTTCCATACTTCAACCGACGGCGCCCTAACTCGAATATGCGATGCTGCTGACAATCACCACGACGCACCACCCAGCCACAGACCTCGGCTATCTGCTACACAAGAATCCGGCCCGCGCCCAGAGCGCCGAGCTCTCGTTCGGGCGCGCTCACGTGTTCTACCCTGAAGCGAGCACCGCTCGTTGCACCGCAGCATTGGTGCTAGATGTCGACCCGGTTGGGCTGGTGCGCGGTCGCCGCGGACCGGACGGCGACGGCGGATTGCTTACGCAGTACGTCAATGATCGGCCGTACGTCGCCTCTTCGTTTCTCAGTGTTGCCATTTCGAATCTGTTCGGCACTGCCATGTCAGGGCGCAGCAAAGAGCGTCCGGAGCTCGCGGCGACTTCGATCCCACTCGAAGTTCGCATTGCGGTGCTTCCCTGCCGGGGTGGCGAAGATTCTCTGCGCCAGCTTTTCGAGCCGCTCGGCTACGAGGTGACCGCGAAGGCACACCCGCTCGACGAGACGGTGCCGGAATGGGGCAACAGCCGCTACTTCACTGTCACGCTCCGGGGAACGAAGCGCGTTGCCGAGTTGCTCTCGCACCTGTACGTACTCGTGCCGGTGCTCGACGATGAGAAGCACTACTGGGTCGGCGACGATGAAGTCGCGAAGCTGCTGCGTGTCGGCGAGGGATGGCTCGCGAACCACCCTGGCCGCGACATCATTACTCGCCGCTACCTCAAGCACCGGCGGTCCTTGGTGCGCGATGCGATCGCCCGCCTGGTGACCGAGGAGGAACCGGACACGGACGACGCCGTGACCGTGGCGCGCGACGCGGAGGAAGGCGCGATCGAACAGTCGCTCAGCCTCAACGAGCAGCGGCTCGCGACCGTGCTCGGCGCGCTGCGCGCCGCCGGCGCCGCCTCGGTCGCTGACCTCGGCTGCGGAGAAGGACGTCTCCTGCGCATGCTGCTCGATGACCGGCAGTTCACGCGGATCGTCGGCATGGACGTGTCGTATCGCGCACTTGAAATGACGATGCATCGGCTCAAACTGGACCGCATGCCGGAGAAGCGGCGAGAGCGCCTGACGCTGCTTCACGGCTCCCTGATGTACCGTGACCAGCGGCTGGCTGGGTTCGATGCCGCATCCGTGGTCGAAGTGATCGAGCACCTCGATCCGCCACGGCTAGCGGCATTCGAACGGGCAGTCTTCGAGTTCGCTCGGCCAGGCACCGTCGTGATGACCACGCCTAACGCTGAGTTTAATGTTAGGTGGCCCACGCTGCCCGCCGGCCGCTTCCGCCATCGCGATCACCGCTTCGAGTGGACTCGCGACGAGTTCCAGGGCTGGGCGCGTGCTATCGCCGAGCGTTTCGGCTACTCGGTGCGCTTCGCTCCAGTCGGTCCGATCGATGAGCACGCTGGCTCGCCGACGCAGATGGGAATTTTCACGCGCGGGGTGCCGAATGGTTGAACAGTCTACCGGCGAGCGCGCTCCCGATTCGACGAAGCGCGCGTTGACCATTCCGGACCTGTCGCTTGTCGTACTCATCGGCCCTTCCGGCTGTGGAAAGAGCACCTTCGCTCGCACGCACTTCGGCAAGTTCGAGACGCTGTCGTCGGACGTCTGCCGAGGGCTGGTTTCGAATGACGAGAATGACCAATCGTCCACGAAGGAAGCGTTCGAAGTGCTGCATTTTCTGGCAGCGAAGCGGCTCGCACGCGGTCTGCTTACCGTAGTCGATGCGACGAACGTGCAGCCCGAAGCGCGGAAGCCCCTCGTGGAGTTGGCGCGCCGATATCACGTCCTGCCTGTTGCGATCGTGCTCGATCTGGCCGAGCGCGTCTGTGCCGATCGCAATCGGTCGCGCGACGATAGGACATTCGGTGCGCATGTCATTCGGCAGCAACGCAGTCAACTCCAGCGGTCGCTGCGCAACCTGCAGCGAGAAGGTTTCCGGCACCTGCACGTGCTGCAATCCGAGGAAGAGATTGCATCGGTCATCATCGAGCGGCAGCCGCTCTGGAACAACAGGAAGAGCGATCAGGGACCGTTCGACATTATCGGCGATGTGCATGGCTGCGCGGCGGAGCTCGAGGAGCTGCTCGCCAGCTTGGGCTACGGCGTCGACGCGTCAGGCGCATGGCGGCATCCTTCGGGGCGTAAGGCGATTTTCGTCGGTGATCTCGTGGACCGAGGCCCGCGCGTTCCCGACGTGCTGCGCATCGTCATGGGCATGGTCGCGGCGGAATCGGCACTGGCGGTTCCCGGTAACCACGATCTCAAGCTTGTGAAAAAGCTACGTGGGCGAGACGTGCAGATCACCCATGGACTCGCCGAGTCTTTGGCGCAGCTCGAGGCCGAGACGCCGGAGTTCCGCGATCGCTCGGTCGAATTTCTCGACGGTCTCGTGAGCCACTACGTGTTGGATCGTGGTCGTCTCGTGGTTGCGCATGCCGGCATGAAGGAGGAGATGCAGGGGCGCGGCTCGGGGAAGGTTCGCGATTTCGCTCTGTACGGCGAGACGACCGGCGAGACGGACGATTTCGGGCTACCCATTCGCTACGACTGGGCGGCCGAATATCGCGGGCAAGCGCACGTAGTCTATGGCCACACCCCTGTGCCCGACCCTGAGTGGCTGAACCGCACGATCAACATCGATACCGGTTGTGTCTTTGGCGGCAAGCTCACTGCGTTGCGATGGCCGGAGAAGGAGCTCATGTCCGTCCCGGCGCGCGCCACGTACGCTGAACCGGCGCGCCCCTTCCAGACGTTGGCTGGCGCGGAGCCTTCCCTGTCGGCGCAGCAGCGTGAGGACGAGGTCCTCGACCTCGCGGACGTGGCCGGCAAGCACATCGTCTCGACGCGATTGCATCACACGGTCACGATCCGAGAGGAGAACTCGACGGCCGCGCTCGAGGTGATGAGCCGATTTGCGGCAAATCCGAAGTGGCTGGTCGCCATCGGAGACGACCAAACGCGAGGGATATCTAGAGTACCCGACGGAGGCGTTCGCTTACTTCCGGGGTCAGGGCGTTCCTAGCGTGATGTGCGAGGAGAAGCACATGGGCTCGCGCGCCGTAGTTGTGCTATGCAGCGACGAGGAGGTGGCGCGGAAGCGCTTCGGCGTTGTTGCTGAGGGATTGGGTATCGTCGTGACGCGTACAGGACGCCGCTTCTTCGATGACGACACCGTCGAGCGGGAGCTGCTCGCCATCATCGGCCGGGCACTCGAGAAGTCGGCCTTCTGGGAGAACCTATCGACCGACTGGATTGTGCTTGACTGCGAGTTGATGCCGTGGTCCGCCAAGGCTCAGGGACTAATCCGGGAGCAGTACGCCGCGGTAAGCGCGGCAGCGGCTGGCGCGTTGCCGTCAGCGGTCGAGGCAATCGCCGCCGGCATTGCGAGAGGACTCGATATCGAAGACCTGCAGGGACGTTATGAGACACGACAGGGACTCGTGGCGCAGTACACTGCCGCCTATCGCCGGTATTGCTGGCCGGTGTCAGCGGTGAGCGATTTTCGCCTTGCCCCCTTCCATGTCCTGGCAACAGCCGGAGGTGTGCACGTCGACAAGGATCACGAATGGCACATGGCCGCGGTGCAATCGCTATGCGCTGCCGATGATTCTGGGGTGCTCTTCGCCACCGCTCATCGCGTCGTCGATCTCACCGATTCGGAGAGCGAGGAGGCCGCAACGGCATGGTGGGATGAGATGACGGGGCGCGGCGGTGAGGGCATGGTCGTGAAGCCAGTGTCGTTCGTCGCTCGGGGTCGGCGCGGGCTCGTTCAGCCAGCCGTGAAGTGCCGTGGACGCGAGTACCTGCGGATCATCTACGGGCCTGAGTACACCTTACCCGAGAACCTCGACCGGCTTCGGTCGCGCGGGTTGCACACCAAGCGGTCGTTGGCCCTGCGGGAGTTCGCGTTAGGCATCGAGGGCCTGGAGCGGTTCGTCCGGGGCGAGCCGCTTCGACGGGTGCACGAGTGCGTTTTCGGAGTCTTGGCGCTAGAGAGTGAGCCGGTGGATCCGCGGTTGTAGCTGGCGAGGACCCGGGTAACAGGTAGTGCACGCCGGATGACGACAGCCTAGAGAGAAACACGACGGTGCCTTTGAGGAGGTCTCGGATCGCTTGGGCGACTCCTCCGACTCGCGGACTTGGCATACGCGGACTTGTCATACATAGAACTGCCATGTATAATGGTGCTATGTAGACCCGGGTGAGTCATTGGCCGCCGCGCGACGAGTGAAATCATGGACATCAATAAGGACCTCATAGCCGCTTCCTCGACCCCGATCGTCCTGGCGATCCTGGCCGAAGAGGACAGCTACGGCTATGCGATCCTCCAGCGGGTTCGGGAACTCTCCGCGGGGCGCATGGAGTGGACGGACGGCATGCTCTACCCCGTTCTGCACCGCCTCGAGCGGCTCGGCCACATCGAGGCGCGGTGGGAAGTCGCCGAGAGCGGCCGCCGCCGCAAGTATTACGGGATCACCTCCCAGGGCCGCGCACAGTTAGCCGAGGAACGCAGGCAGTGGCAGGCGGTGGACTCTACGCTACGGGGGATCTGGCAGTCGCTCTCGTTGCCCTCGCCAGCCAGCCACTGGACGCCGGCTGCGCCACTACCACAGGGAGCTTAGGCGATGGCTGATCCGGGTCACGAAGTATCGCTCGAGGAGCAGATCGACCAGTGGCGAAGCTACCTGCGGCGCCGGCAGGCAATCCACACAGTGGACGTCGCCGAGCTGGAGGACCACCTGCGCGAGCAGATCGCAGGGTTGACAGACGCGGGGCTCGCCACCGACGAAGCCTTTCTGATAGCGGTCAAACGCATGGGCGACCTCGACTCCCTATCGCGGGAGTTCGCGCGCGAGCACTCGGACCGTCTTTGGAAGCAACTCGTTGTCTCACGCGCCGACATTGGGGAGCCGAAGGCCCCCGGCCGAACGGACGCCCTGGTCGCGTTAGGTCTGGCGGTTGCTGCGGCGCTCGCTATCAAGGTGCCGGCGCTGTTCGGTATGGACTTGGAGCAGGACGGCGGGTTCTACGCCCGCAATCTGAGCCTGTTCGTACTGCCCCTCCTTGTCGGCTATTTCGCCTGGAAGCGGCGGCTCGACACCAGCACGCTGCGATGGCTCGCGGTGGCGTTCGCGGCGGCGGCCGTCGTCGCCAACGTTTACCCGTTCGTGTCCGGGGGCTCCACCGAGCCGCTCGCGGCGCTGCACCTGCCTATCGCACTCTGGCTGGGGGTGGGGATCGCGTACGCCGGCGGCCGCTGGAGCCAGGTCGAGGGTCGCATGGATTTCATTCGATTCTCGGGCGAGCTGTTCATCTACTACGTGCTGATCGCGCTCGGCGGCGGGGTCCTGACGGCGTTCCTGATGATGATGTTCGAGACCATCGGCATCGACGCCGAGTGGTTCATCGAGTCGTGGCTGGTGCCGTGCGGAGCGGCCGGGGCGGTCCTGGTCGCCTCCTGGCTGGTGGAGGCCAAACAGAGCGTGATCGAGAACATGGCGCCCGTGCTGACGCGCCTCTTCACACCTCTTTTTGCCGCTCTGCTGGTGACGTTTCTAGGTACCCTGCTGTTGACGGGACGCGGGGTCGACATTGAGCGGAACATGCTCCTTGTCTTCGATCTGCTCCTGGTGCTGGTCCTCGCCCTGTTGCTCTACTCCGTCTCCGCGCGGGACCCCAGATCGCCACCGGGCGCCTTCGACGTGATGCAGGTAGTGCTCGTAGCCAGTGCGTTATTGGCGGACGCGGTGGCGCTGTGGGCGATCGGCGCGCGAATAACCGAGTTCGGTTTCAGCCCTAACCGCGTTGCCGTGCTCGGTATGAACGTGATTCTTCTGGTCAACCTAACGTGGTCCGCGGTGCTCTACGTCCGCTTTCTGAGAGGACGCGGATCGTTCACGGCCCTCGAACGGTGGCAGACGAATTACCTGCCGGTCTACGCTGTGTGGGCGGCAATAGTGGTGATCGTCTTTCCGCCGCTGTTCGGATTTAACTGACGCGGGATGCGGGATGCGGGACGAGGGAGGGGGGAGTACGGATGACTGGCCGCCACGCCTGACGATGCGGAGAGTGGCGCCACGCAGGGCGCATTCGGGCTGCTCGTTAAACGGGCGTCCGTGACGCTACCCAAGCGCTTCTGCGAGCACAACTGACAGCATGCAAAGATTGACTAGCAGAGTATCGCAGAGTACTTTGTAGCACAAAGTCATCGCCGTTTGTCACTACCACGCTCGATTCAGGGAGTATCCGGATGTTCAGACCAATAGCTTTCGCCGTCGCCGCATCACTGCTCGTCGGCGCGCCCGCTTCCGCACAAGACAAGACCGCCGAGGTCGACAAGATCTTCAGCTTTGCCACGGCGGAAACGCCCGGCTGTGCCGTCGGCGCAAGGCAGAACGGAGAGATCATCGTCGACCGCGCTTACGGATTGGCCAACCTCGAGCGCGGCACTCCATTGAGCGCGAGCTCGCTCTTCGACATCGGCTCGGCGCAGAAGCAGTTCGTCGCGGCGTCGGTTCTACTTCTCGTGAAAGATGGGCGCCTCTCACTTTCCGACGACATCCGCAAACACGTTCCGGAGCTGCCTGACTACGGCCACAAGATCACGCTGGACCACCTGCTCACCCATACCAGCGGCATTCGCGACTGGAGCGGGCTCCGCAATCTTGCGGAAGGAGATCCCGAAGTAATGACACTGATTCTGCGTCAGCGCGCGCTCAACTTCGCGCCTGGCGAGGAATGGTCCTACTCCAACAGCGGTTACGTGCTGCTCAAAGAGATCGTGGCGCGCGCGAGCGGAATGTCGTTCGCCGACTTCGCGCGCAAACGCATCTTCGAACCGCTCGGCATGACGTCGAGCGCGTACGTCGCCGACATCCTGCAAGGCAGCGGAAACATCGCCCTTGGCTACCAGAAGGACGGTACAGGCTGGAAAGAGTTCATGCGGCTCGGCAACAATCGCGGGGGCGGCGCCGTGATCAGCACAGCCGGCGATCTCCTCATCTGGAACGACGCCCTGACGAACGGACGACTGGGCAAGTTCGTCACCGAGAAGCTTCAGGAAACGGCCAGGCTGAACAACGGCAGAAAGCTCAGTTATGCACGGGGCCTGATGGTGAACACGCCTGGCGGAGACACGATCGTGTCGCACTCTGGCGGCGCCGCGGGGTTCAGCACCTGGCTAGGTCGTTTTCCTTCACACGGCCTTTCGGTCGCTGTCCTGTGCAACTTCGATCCGGTTTCGGCGACCGCGCTTGCGGGCAGCGTTTCAGACCTCTTTCTCCCACCGCCGCCTCCTGAAAAGGCGGAGTCGGGCGCGCCAGCCGCCGTCGTGACAGGGCCAGACATAACGAGCAAGGCGGGAGTGTTCTTCAACGAGCGCACGGGCGAGGCGCTGCGCCTCGAAGTCCACGAGGGCAGGCTCCAGATTGTCGG
>JBGTNB010000115.1:0-3062 GCA_041743285.1 Gemmatimonadaceae bacterium | reverse complement strand
GCGTGCGTTCTGCACGCCGCCCCCATTCGGGGCCCTGGTTGCGGTGGACCTGACGACAGGCGCGCACAAATGGAATGTGCCACTCGGCACGATTCAATCGTTGGCGCCGCAGGCGCCTTCCGAATGGGGATCGCCAAATCTCGGCGGCGCCATTACGACGAGTTCGGGCGTGGTTTTCATCGGCGCCGCCCTCGATCACGCGATCCGAGCCTACGACGTCGAATCGGGTCGCGAGCTATGGAAGGGCAGCCTTCCTGCTGGGGCACGAGCGACGCCAATGACCTACCGTGTGCGCGACGGCGGACGTCAGTTCGTGGTCATCGCTGCTGGGGGATCGGACGTATTCGGCACCGGCGATGCCATAGTCGCCTTCGCGTTGCCGCCGGAGTGAAATCGGGTGCGCCAGCCGCCGGCAATTCGTCGAAAAAAAGGCGCGTGACAGATTAACCACGGAGGACGCGGAGGACACAGAGGACAGCTTTTTGATGGATGCATAGCGCTGTACCTCATCAGGACTCGCAAAGATCTCGTTCGTACCGGGCAACCATGTCGAGGGTTCGCAGGATGCATCAGGATCGAACCGATCAAATGGATCTGATCGCGTGCGGAAGAGGCTGGGTTGTCTGTTCTCTATTTGGCTTCGCTGTCGGCGCTCGAAGGCCAGGAGGCCAGAGATCAGATCCCCTTGATCCGTCAAAATCCTGATGCATCCTGCAAACCTTCGACATGTATGTCCGTCAAAGTGCTGGGCCCTCAAAAGAAGAGGGAAAAGGTAAACGGGGAACGAAACCACTTTTCCCGTTTCCCGTTTCCCGTTTCCCTCGTAGTTATGCGTGCCGCTCGACGCGTCAGGCGCTACGCCGCAGGCCGAGGTTGAGTACGCGACTAATCAGTTCCGGATAGGTCATGCCGGTGTACTTGGCCGCCATCGCCAGTTCTTCGCTCGCGGCGATTTCCGGGTTGGGGTTGGCATCGAGAAAATGAAGAGCGCCATCGTCGGACAGCCGATAATCGATCCGCGCGTAGCCGTCCAGCTCGAGTAACCGGTAGATGCGTTTGCTGGTCCGCGTGATTCGTGCGGCAAGGTCCTCAGGCAGACCCTCGGCGACGCGTTGAAAGATCCCGCGTCGCTTTTGATAGGCGACGTCGTGCTTGACCTTCTCGGTCGCGATCAGTGCCGCGCTGGCAGGCATGTTCTCGAACACCAACTCCCACACCGGAAGCGCGAGTAGCCGGTCGTTTCCGAGAATGCTCACGTAGTATTCGCGGCCCTCAATGAATTGCTCGGCGATCGCGTCCGTTCGCAACCGCTCATGCACGAACGCCACGCGCTCGGCCAGCTTTTCGTCAGAATCGACGATCGATGCCTGCGAGATGCCGAGCGATCCATGCTCGGTCAGACTCTTCACGATGAGCGGAAACTGGAGCTGGCGAGGCCGCCGCACCGCCTTGTGCAGCGCAAAGACGGCGAAGTCCGGCACATGAATTCTGTGATAGGTAAGCAGTTTTTTACAGAGCGCCTTGCTACGCGCGATGACGAGGCCCCGCGGATTGCAGCCTGTGTACGGTATCTGAAGCAACTCGAGGTAGCTGACGACGTTCTGGTCGTACAGGATATTGCGGTGGAACTCCTCGAGCAGGTTGAAGACGATCGTCGGGTTCCAAGTCTCGATGGCCTCGCGAACGGGCCGGAGCTCGTCCTGCACGCCGAGCGGCTGCACCTCGTGGCCCAGTCCGCGCAGCGTAGTAACCACGTCGAACTCGGTTTTCCAGCTGTCGGCATCCTGCTCGCTGTGGCCATCCCGGGAATCGGGGGGTACGAGGTCCGGATGCATCAACACCAGCACGCGCTGTGATTTCATAGTGCGATCCAGTCCCGGTGGCCTTCGCTATAGAGAAAGTGCATGGTCTTGGCGGTCAGAAGCACGGCGAACTCCATGCGTAGTTGACGCTCACTGCCTACCGCGCGTAAACGCAGCTCGCGGCATCTGCCGATCATGTTGCCGAGTATGATGTCGAGTGTGAACTGGTACTCCCCGGTCCATCGGGCGACGGTGCGGCGAATCTCCGTCCGGTGGCGCCGAATGAAGGTGGAGGCGAGCTCCCGATGGCCGTGCTTTGGCGCGTCGGAGAACAACTGCCGCAACTCGCGATCGTACGTATTCGGAAACTCGACCGAGTAGAGCTGTCGCTTGGCCGCGTAATGCTCGGCCAGCGTTTTTCCGAGCATCGACACCGGCTCGATCCGGCGGCGCGATCGGATGACCGCCTTGCTGTGTGCCACCTCGTACATGAGCTCGTCCACATACTCGAGTTTCTTCAGCGCTGGCCACCCCGCGTATCGCTTTCGCCAGTCGGACTTGGGGCGCAGCCACACCGCGAAGGTTTCGGCAAAGTCCTCGTCAGGGTGTGCCTGCGCATACCAGAGGCGTAAATGTTGTACGAACCGCTTGCTCGCCGGGTTGGGCCGGTAGTGCGTTGGGTAGCGCGTAGATGAGCGTCCGAACAGCTGCTGCCACCGCCGTTTGCGTTGTAGTTGATAGGCATGCTGGAGTGCGTGGCCGGTTTCGTGCCGCATAATGCGCATACACTCATCGCGTGAGCCACCCTCCACATCGAGCATCTGGCTGCGCTCGAGCCTCATGAGCCGCGGATGCGCGAGGTAGAACGGAATGGCGAACCCGGGAATGTCGCCTGGCGAGAACCACTCGTCGGAAAGCCAGACGTGCGGGCGCATGACTATCCCTCGCGAATCGAGCTGCCCGTACAGGTCCTCCAGCTGCTCCTCGAGCCAGGTGTTCTCGATTCGAACCCCTAGATCGCGGATCCGTAACTGCATGAGGCGGTCGCTTGGCCAGCGCGCCCAGGGAAATGGCATTGGCATCTTGGACGAAGACTCGATCGGTTGTGGCGTATTGCGTGTGTAAATATGGAACGTGCGGCCGCTGGTGGAAGGAAGCGGCTTGTTGAGGTCATCCGGCGCGGGTACGTTCGAGCGCATGGAGACTCCCGTCACCGCCCCGGTGGATCCCCTGCCGGATCAGCGCGCGAGAACGCTCGAT
>JBGTNB010000114.1:0-3724 GCA_041743285.1 Gemmatimonadaceae bacterium | reverse complement strand
TAGAGCGCCTGCCTTACACGCAGGATGTCGGGGGTTCGAATCCCTCTTCGCCCATGCTGGAAGGCGGACCCTGGCAGCCCGGTTCGGGGTACTTTGAGCACGACTCTTGGAGGAACGAACTGTGAAGGCATCTACACTCCCAGCTAGCGTGCTGGGCGCCCTGGTGGTCGCGGCAGCCATGCTGACGCCCCACACTTCCGCCGCTCAGCGGACTCGCGTGCTCACACCGCCTGAAGGTACGTCCCGATTCATGGTTCCCACCCTCCGATCGTCGGATAAGGGACTTGGAATCGATGGCGCCGACGCTGTTCGTTCGCGCCTTCGCCAGGACTTCCCCACCAAAGATTTGTGGGTGATCTCCAAGGAGAACATCTGCGCCCTGCTGGAGGCATCCGGTTTCCCCTGCGACAATGCACCGGAGCGGGTTACCGCCAAGCTCCTCGCTCAGCAACTGCGCGCTGATGAGTACCTCGAAGGCTCTATTAGAAAAGGTGGCGACGGCTTCGTGCTCACCGCCCAGATGGTGCTGACACGAAACAACAACATGGTGCAGCCGATTGGTACCTTTACCGGCGGCCGACTCCTCGATGTGGCCACCCAGTTCTCCCGCGAATTAAAGGAAGCGCGCAAGCAGCTCGAGCCGGAGTTGGCCTGTGAGAATGCCATTCGCGACGGCAACCTGGACCAGGCGCGCCAGCACGCCCGCGCCTCCATTGCCGCTTATGGACGAGGAACTCTGGGACGGCTCTGCCTCATAAATGCACTCGCTGAAGACTCGGCTTCCGCCGATTCGATTCTCGCGATCGCTGAGGAAGTGTTGCAGATCGATTCAACGAGCCGACTCGCCCTGTTGTACGCCGCTCGCGCATACGCCAATGACGGTGACACGCTCAGGGCGGTCAATACCTATACTATGCTGATTTCGCTCGACCCGACCAACGTGCCACTGCAGACCGAGGTGGTGAACTACCTCGCGCAGGCAGGCAACGCGCGGTCGGCGATTCCGATCATCGAGGCGGCAGTCGATTCCAACCCCGGCGATCCCGATTTGCTGCGTCTCCGCTTCCTCATTTATCTCACTGTGCGTGAGTGGAAGCAGGCGATTGCGTCAGGTGAAGATCTGCTGTCGACAGATACGGCAGCTACCGATACGCTGTTTTTCTCACGGTTGGCCATAGCGTACGCTACCGACAGCCAACCGCAGAAGGCTTCGGAGATCACGGCCCGCGCCGTCGCTAAGTACGCGGACAACGCCGGACTCTGGGGGCTGCACTCACGCATGCTCAAGAATGCGGGACAGTTGCAGCCGTCGGCCGATGCTGCGCGACGCGCACTGGCAATAGCACCCAGCAATGGTGCAGGTTGGCTGGCCCTGGCTGACGTACTGGTGGAAATGAACCAGGCCGACAGCGCCGTTTCGGCGCTTCGAGCGGCCGTGCCGCATGCGGATTCGACGGCAAAAGCTCAAATTGCCCAACGACTGCTCATCGTCGGGAACAGATCGTACAGAGCGGGTAATGAGTCGAAGAATCGTGAAGACTTTCTGAAAGCGGTCTCCATTCTCGCTCTGGCCGACACAATTGCTGGCCAGCCAGGGGTTCGACAGCAGCTTGGCGAGGCTTTCGCGCAGATAAAATTCCTCTATGGCGTTGCGGCATTCCAAGTGGCAGCGAGCGCCGCACAGGAAAATCAAGACGCCAAGAGTTGTCAGCTGGCGCAACTGGCACAGAGTCACATGGTGATCGCCCAGATCAACGTGCCGGTCGGAGGAAGCTTCGCGCCTGAACAGGCCCAGCAGATTCTCGGGTCAATTGCGCAATTCGCTCCGGCGGTCGAAGGCCAGGTGGGACGGGACTGTCGCTGAACGCAGCACTACACCATGCGAGCGGCCCCGGCTTCGAAGGTTGAATGCCGGGGCCGTGTCGCGTTATGGTGCGGATTCGGCTGGCAGATGAACGAGCAGGTCGCCCGGCCGCGAAGCGTACGCGAAACGGCGTGCCTCGCTGGTTTCTCCATCGACGTTGACGACGATCGGTCTGCGCGTCGTGACCACGACCTCGGGAAGCTGCACGTAATGCACTCCCTCCTCGCCGATGTGCTCGCCGCGACGCACCTTGAGCAGCATCGGACCGATGTCTATGCGCGGCAGAGCTTCGACAATACAGACGTCGAGGAGCCCGTCCGTAATGTCGGCGTCCGGTGCGATCAGCGTGCCACCCCCCGTGCGCTGGCCGTTGGCAATCGCGAACAGCAGCACCTTGCATTGCAGATCGAACTCGGGGCCGCGAAAGCGCGCGGTGTACGGGTGCAGGTCGGTCAGCTTGCGCAGTCCGCTCAGCGCGTAGGCCAGCACACCCAACGACGCCTTGGCATCGTCCGGCGTGTCCGCGGTCACTTCGGCCGCCACACCGCCTACGGATACATTGATATATCGCCGGTCGTTGGCCTGTGCGGTGTCGATGCGCACCGCGGGGTGGCGCAGTACCACATCCATGGCGTGGTCGGGATCGTCGGGTATATCCGCCTGACGCGCGAAGTCGTTGGCGGTTCCCAGTGGGATTATTCCGAGGGGCACGTCGCTTCCGGACAGTCCGTTGATCACCTCGTTGACCGTTCCATCACCTCCCGCGGCAACGATCGCGTCGTACGGCGTCCCGGATTGCGCGGCACGGCGGGTATAACTCTCGGCATCGCCGCCTTCCCACGTGACGTGCACATCGACGGTATGTCCTCGTTCGCGCACCCATTGGACGAGGTGGCGCATCGATGGCAAATCCGCACGCGAGCCATGTAGAATGAGGCACAGCCGTTTGGTCGCGGGTGTGCCGTTGGTCGTCATCGAGCTGGATGTGTGAGGATACGCGCTTGACGCTGGAAACAAAGGCAAGGTAGTATGCATGCCCCGCGAGAAACTGACGAGGAGTGGACCAGTGCATATCATGCGCCGGTCCTCGTCGGCGAGGTTCTGGCGATGTTTGCCGACAGCCAGCGGGTGCTCGACGGAACTCTGGGAGGTGGCGGCCACTCGGCTGCACTCCTGGCCAGCGGGGTTCGAGTGACTGGACTGGATCGGGACCCCGACGCGCTGGCGGCGGCGCGTGCGCGGTTGCGGGAATACGAGGGGGAGGGCGGCGGCTTTCTCGCGGTGCACGGCAATTTTGCTAACGTAGATGAGATCGGGGCGCTGGCTGGCGTTCGATTTGACGGCATTCTTCTCGATCTTGGGGTGTCGTCCCATCAACTCGATGCGATCGATCGCGGCTTTTCCTTTCGGGAGGGGGCGCCGCTGGACATGCGCATGGCCGGCGCCGATGGGCCGGTGACGGCCGCGGCGCTGCTGGCGGAATTGGATGAGCGCGAGCTGGGACGCATCTTTCGCGAATATGCGGACGAGCCGAGGGCGATGAGGCTTGCGCGCGAGATCGTACGGCGACGTGCCAATCGGCCGCTGGAAACAAGTGATGACCTGGTCGGCGCCATTCGCGGCGCGCTCGGTCCGCGTACGGGACCTGGTGACTTCGCGCGACTCTTTCAAGCGGTGCGCATTGCGGTGAACGATGAAATGGAGGCCCTCGAGGATGGATTGCCCCGGTTGCGGGAGCGCCTGACGAGCGGCGGCATTCTCGCAGTGATAACCTATCACTCGGGAGAGGACCGGCTCGTGAAGCGCGCATTTCGCGAGTGGAGCGCCGCGTGCGTCTGTCCTCCCCGCCACCCGGTCTGC
>JBGTNB010000113.1:0-3278 GCA_041743285.1 Gemmatimonadaceae bacterium | reverse complement strand
GTACTTGCCATCGGGTGTCCACTCCGGGGAGACGAACTGTCGCTTCTCCATCTTCGTGATCGCCCTGGCGTTCTTGCCGTCGGCATCCATCACCCACAGGTTGTCGGATCCGCTGCGGTCGCTCACGTACACGATCCTGGTGCCGTCAGGCGAGTAGCGAGGCTGGCCATCGAACGCCATCCCCTCTGATATCCGCGTCGCCTTTCCGCCCGCCACCGGGATGGTGTACAAGTCTCCGACCAGATCGAAAACGATCGTCTGGCCGTTAGGTGACAGGTCGAGCGAAACCCACGATCCTTCGGTAGTCGTGAAGCGCGCCGTGCGCGTCGGCTTGAGCGGCAGTTCCGATTTGGCGGCGCCGCCCCCCTCCGGCCGCTGGGCAGCTGCCGAAAGGAGGGGTAGAGCTATGAGGAGTGCGCTCGCACCAGCAGTGAGGACTCGCATGGCAATTGAAAGTGGAGTGGACGTGATCGAGAAGCGAACAGGGTTCTTCCGGGGATTACAGTGCGTAGTTGCCAAGCTGCAGATCTCGCGACAGGCATAGTTGCGGCAGAACGTCTCGCATTTTAACGCGGGGGGCGCGGAGTTACGCGAGGTCGCAGAGGACATAGGCGCAGCGTCCTCGACCTCTCAATCGGCATCGGTAGTATGGGACGAGGATTCGCCGGCGGGAACCGGCCTCGCCAATTCCTTACTCGGCGCCGCCACCGAGCTCGAATCGCAGTTGCAGCGTGTCCCCGCTGCTAACCGACACCGTGGTATCTCGTTGGCCGGTGGACGGGTGCCAGAACGCCAGCGTGTACTTGCCCGGTGGGATCGAGTCGAGTGCGAACGCGCCGTCGCTCCCGGTGACCGTCGCGTAGGGATGGTCGAAAACGTGGATCCAGGCCCTCAACCAGGGATACACGTCGCTGCTCACAGTCACCGGCCCCGGTAGCCGAAGCACCGATTCGCGCGGTACTACCTGACCCGCATCGAACTGCTCGACGTGCTCCACGGTGCCCGCCGCGCCCGCCCGGCTGAACTGGAGGCGATGAACGAGCCGGTCGAGACTCAAGACGTTGAGCATGCCGCCGGCTATTGCCGCCTGGACATGCGGAAGAAGACGGCACCGGTCGGTTGCCAGCTCGAACCGCCGAGAGGTGGGGAGTGCCTTGCCGCGCCGCGCGTCGGCAAGCCAAACCACCGACTCGGCCAAACCGCCGCGCACGACTCTCACCGGCGTTATGCGAAGGGACCCTGCCCTGCAGATGCTGCGGAGAGAGTCGGGCAGCGGAATGTCGGTGCTGGCCGGGATGGTTCCCGACCAGCTCACGGTACCTTCAATGCGTCCTACCGCATCCAGCGGTATCGTGTTGTAAGGCGGCGGGGGAGGCGGCGCAGCAACGCTCGCATTCGCCGCATCGGTATCCGAACCACCGCCGCATCCCGCCATATGCACCGCCGTGGCGACCAGCGCGACGATCCGCGACAGACGCGCAGCGACTGGCCAGGGCCTGACGCGCATGGCGTCACCTCGAGCCACCCATTCCCCGCAGCAGGGCATCACACTCCACTCGTCGAACGCCGGCGGCGCTCGAGCAGGGAAAAGATCAAATAGGCAGGGACTCCCGCAGCGAGAAGCAGGGCACCCCGGAGCGACGCCTCGGGAGCGCCTAGGACCGCGCTCGCTACCGCGAGCAGTGCCGCCAGCACGAACAGCGCGGGAACGACCGGATAACCAAGCGCACGATACGGTCTTTCCGCGTTGGGCTCGCGCACGCGATACAAGAAGATGGTCGCGCCGCCGAGCGCGAAGAATATCCAGTCGGCAAACACAACCCCGCTAAGCAACTCGTTCATGTCGCCGCCCGACAGAAAAAGGAGCGCCAGCGACCAGGATGCCATCAGCAGTATCGAGCGGTGCGGCGTACCGAACCGCGGGTGCACAGTGCCGGCGAAGCGAAAGAAAAGTCCGTCGCGCGCCATTGCATAGAACACCCGAGGTGTGGCCAGCAGTATCACGTTCACGATTCCAAGGATCGACACCATTACCGCGATCGTGATCCACTTCGCGCCAGTTTCTCCGGCGATCACGCGCGCCGTGTCGGCGGCGACCGCGCCGCTGAGCGCCAATCCGTCGCGGCCCAGTGCGCGCAGATAAACGGCATTGGCACCCAGATAGCAAACGATGACCAGCATAACGCCGAGCGCCAGCGCCCGTGGCAGCAGCCGCGCCGGATCCTTTATCTCGCCGGCGACCATATTGAGGTTCTGCCACCCCCCGATCGAGAAAAGCACCGGCACGAACGCCCCGGCCAGCGCCAGCCAGACGCCTGACGGCGGAGTCGGTGCGCCAAGCGCCGATGGCGGATCGGCGAGACTGGCCCACATCGCGAACCCGAGAATGATCAGCAATCCTAACGCGGCTGTCTTGGCAATGGTCAGCGTGTTCTGGAGGATCGCGCCGGGACGCACCCCCACGTAATTCAGCACCGCCAGCACGACGATCGTCAGGGCGGCGGCACGAACCGGACCACCGACGAGAGCCAGATCCACGTACTGGCCGAGATAGTTCGCGAAAGCCACTGCCACTGCTGCGGCGGCACCGGAGCCGATCGTCGTCAAGAGCATCCACCCGTATAGGAAGGCCGGCAGTCCACCCATCGTCTCGCGCAGGTAGACGTACGTGCCTCCCGCCTGCGGGCGCATCGCCCCCAGCTCGGCGAAGGTGAACGCTCCAGCCAGCGCCACCAGACCGCCAAACGCCCAAACACCCAGAATGAGCGCGACACCGTCCAAATGCTGCGCCACGTTCGCCGGAGTAAAGAAGATTCCGCCTCCCATGATGGCGCCGACGACGATCATGGTCGCGCTCAACATCCCCAGCTTTCGAGGGAGCTCGGCGGTGGCCGCTTCTGCTTTCGGCTCGGCGGGATTAGCCAGAGGTGGCGCGGTCACCAGCGCTCAGACCACCAACAGGTCGCGCTGATATACCCTGGGCGTGACAACGGCCTTTGCGGCGCCATAGATCACGTTCACTTCGCTTCGTATACCGAACTCGCCAGGCAGGTATACCCCCGGCTCGATGGAGAACGCCACTCCGGGGAGCAGTAACCTCTCCTCGCGCGTTTCGTAATTGTCGAGATGGGGCCCCGATCCATGCAGATCACGCGCGTCTATCGAATGTCCGGTACGGTGCACGAACTGTTCGCCGAATCCCCTCGAGGATACGACTCCGCGGGCGGCGTCGTCCACCTCGGCGCCACGCAACGGTGCCCCGACCGACGCGCGCTCGT
>JBGTNB010000112.1:0-13121 GCA_041743285.1 Gemmatimonadaceae bacterium | reverse complement strand
CTCGAGTGCCCGCGCGCGCCTCACGAGCCAGCGCCGCACCGGGCCTGACGACAAAAGCCAACCGAGTCGGCGGCTGAGCAGCAGCGAGCGACGCATTGCCGGCGTCATCGCCATGTAAACATCGATGTTCGGGATCCCGGTGCTGTACCATGCGGTGGAGACATCCCCCCACGGAATGGTCACCGCCAGCGACGGCTCAGCATCGACGAACTCGATCTTCCGGGTGCGCCAGGCGGCGGGCACGGATACGAGCCGGCCATCGCGCCTTACAGTGCCGCCAGCTCCCGCGTTATGCGCCATGGTGCTCGCAGTGCCACGCGACACGCCGCCTAACCCCCGGAATGCGAGCACGAGATGCGAAGCGCCCGGGAGGCGCCGGGCAAGGTGCGCAGCCAGGCAGTCGGATGGGACCACATCGAACCCAACGCCGGGCAGCAGAGAGACGCCGGCCATGCGCGCCTCCGCGTCGCGTGCCGCTATGGCTTCGAACACAGCCAGCTCACCGGTGATGTCCAGATAGTTAACACCGAGACGCACGCAGGCGTCGACCATGGGACGCGCGGTGTGAATAAACGGGCCAGCGCAATGCAGCACCGCGCGCGCGCCCTCTAGCGCAGCATCCAGAGCACGTGGGTCGGAGAGTGACGCGACGCGGTGGTCGAGGCCATGCCGGGCAGCGACTGCTGCCAGTGCGCGGGTATCACGACCCGCGAGAATGGGACGCAGTCCGGCGGCGAGCGCCTCGCTCACTACCAGCCTGCCGGTGTAACCATACGCACCATAAATGAGCAGAGAGGTGGAGTCGGCCATAGTGAACAAGGTGCGAGGCGATGCCGAGTATGGCCAGTAGCTGGGCGGCGGCCACGGCGAGGGGTATCTTCACCACTTCCTGCTCACGCGCCGCCCCAGCGCATGGCACATCTGTCCCCGCCACGCCGATCATGACGCGATTCGAACTCGAGGTGGCATGGAACGTTGAGTCTCCCGGGAGAGCACGGTGACGGCATGACGGCGGCCATCGCGCTCACGCTCGGCATAACGCTGGCGGCGCTTGCGCTGTTCATCTGGAACCGGCTTCCCGTCGAAGTAGTCGGGTTGCTCGTTCTCGCCGCGCTGATTCTCACCGGCCTCGTGACACCGCAACAAGGGCTGACCGGTTTCTCGAACGAGGCGACAGTCGTCGTCGGCCTGATGCTCGTGCTCTCGATAGGCCTCGTGCGCACCGGAGCAGTCGATGTGCTGGGACGAAGGATGGCGGCTGTCGCCGGCAAGAGCGAGACGCGACTCCTCGTTGCGATTATCGTCTTCATCGTGCCCGTAAGCGCCCTGATCAACAATACGGCCGCCGTCGCAATCGTGTTGCCGATCGTGCTCGGGTTATGCCGGTCGCTGAAGATCGCCCCCTCCCGCCTCTTGATGCCGCTCTCATTCGCGAGTCAGCTGGGCGGGACGATCACCCTGATCGGCACGAGCACGAACCTTCTCGTCGCCGGCCTCGTACTGGCGGCGGGGCTTCCGCGCATAGGGCTATTCGACATGACGGCGCCGGCCGCGATCCTTACAGTGATCGGCGTCTTGTACATGTTGACGATCGGCCGCTGGCTGACTCCCGCGCGCGAGGGGCCAGCCGGGTTGATCGAGAGCTACGACTTGCGCGAGTATCTCACCGCCTTGAAGGTCGGCGGCGACTCGAGGCTTGTAGGCCGGAGCCTGGCAGAGGCGCGATTCGGCGACCAGCACGGGCTTCAGATCGTCGAGATAAGAAGGCAGACTGGTGAGCGCATAGTGCCGCCATCGGGAGGCACCGTCATACACGCCGGCGACGAACTGGTAGTGACGGGGCGAGTGCAGGACATTGCCCGCATCGAGGAGGCGGAGCACCTAACTATTGTAGGATCGCTGCCTGAGCTGGAACCGAAGATCGAAGGCAGGGACGAGGCGGCACCGCATCTGGCGGAGCTGCTCGTTCCACTCGGCTCCCACGCGGTTGGGCGAACCGTGAAGCAGCTCGATCTGCGACGCCACTACGGGGTGAACGCACTCGCGCTGCAGCGACATGGTCAGCCGGTGCACGAACCCGTTGGCAAGGTACGGCTCGCTCCGGGGGACCTGCTGCTCACGCAGGGAAAAACTGGGGCGCTCAAGTCCCTGCATGCCGCCGGTGAATTGGCACTGCTGGGCGCGGTCAAGCTTCCGGCCCGCCGTCCGGGGAAAGTCGTCCACGCGATCGTCATCATGGCGCTGGTGGTTGCCCTGCCCGCGTTGGGAGTCACGACGATACTGGTTTCGGCCTTTCTCGGAGCACTGGCGATGGTGCTCACGGGATGCCTGACGACGCAGGAGGCTTACGAAGACCTGGACTGGTCGGTGGTCGTCCTTCTCGCGGCGATCATCCCGCTCGGCCTCGCAATGCGCGATACGGGCACCGCGGATTGGATAGCGCACGAGCTGCTGGCGATCGTGAAACCGCTGGGACCGCATGGGGTTCTCGCGGCCGTCTACCTTCTGGCTGTCATGCTAACGTCGGTGATCAGCAACAACGCCGCGGCTCTGGTGCTCGCGCCGGTAGCGATCGCCACCGCCAACGAGCTGGCGGTCTCGCCGATGCCGTTCATCATCGGAGTAATGTTCGCCGCGTCGAGCAGCTTCATCACGCCGATTGGCTACCAGACGAACACGTTCATCTACGGGCCCGGCGGCTACCGGTTCAGCGACTTTCTGCGGGTTGGGGCGCCGCTGAATCTCCTCCTCGCAGTTGCATCCACGGCCATTATCCCATGGTTCTTTCCCTTTTGACATGGCCTGCGCTTGGTGTGGACGTCAAAGCTGATACTAGTCTGAAGGGTCGGCTACACCCCTCGCTCCAACGTCCAGCGCGGCAGCAATGTCCCACCCGCCGAAGGCCGAGATGATCCGAGTCGACGGTCAATCTACCGGTCATCACACTCGTGGGATCGTCCTCGCCTGATTACAAGCGCCCGCACATGGCATCGCCATTGTTTCGATCCCGACTTTACTATTCAGCCTTGGCGGTCGCCACGATCGCGATCGGCCTCACCGTGCACCTGCACACCGACGGCGTACCGACAGCCGTGCGCGACATTCTCGGCGATGCGTTATGGGGCGCGATGATCTTCTGGCTAGTGTCCGTGGCCGTGCCGGCGACTGGGTCGCTAATGCGTATCGCCGCGGCGCTCGGCGTTTGCTTTGCGGTCGAACTGAGCCAGCTATACCAAGGGGCCGACTTCGTTGCGCTGCGACGCACTGCCGTCGGGCACCTGGTGTTGGGAAGCGATTTCGATCCGCGCGATCTTGTTTCGTATTCGCTCGGCGTTCTGAGCGTCGCATTGCTCGACCGCCGATTTTCTCACAATTTCGATCCTTGAGCGTTCTACGCGTTTTCCCGTTTCCGCGACTCTCCGCGATCGCGCGCGGCACATGACTGCGTCGCGCCGGTCGAACGACGGTGCCCAACCCGATCTGTTCGGCGCTCGACCTGCGCTGCCCGAAGGCTTTAGGTACGAGGCAGAAGTTATTTCGCCTGCTGAAGAGCAGTCGCTGCTGAGCCAAGTGCGAGAACTCCCACTGAATCCCTTCGAGTTCCGGGGTTACGAGGGCAAGCGGCGTGTGACATCGTTCGGGTGGCGATACGACTTCGAGCAGCAGTCGCTCGAGCCTACCGATGAAATCCCCCAATTTCTTCTCCCGCTTCGCGAAACCGCCGCACGATTTGCCCGCCTCGATCCCGCGGAACTGCAGCAGGCGCTCGTCACCGAGTACGAGGCCGGAGCAGCCATCGGGTGGCATCGCGACCGCGGAGTATTCGGTGACGTGGTCGGGGTCTCGCTGGCTGCCTCCTGCACGTTCCGGCTCCGGCGGAAGGTGGGTGATCGCTGGCAACGGGCGTCGATCAAGGCCGAGCCGCGCTCAGCCTATCTAATCAGCGGGCCTGCGCGGACGGTGTGGGAGCACAGCATTCCACCGGTCGATGAGCTTCGCTTCTCGATCACCTTCAGAACCCTTCGCCGAAGCCGCTCGTGAACGAAACCACCGGACCTTGTTGCCGAAGGGGATTCTTTACACGAAACTGATCGTGGTGGAGTTCGGAACGCGCCGTACCGGGTGCAATCAGCTTCTGAATCAGGAGGGGTCCTCATGACGCGCTTTACGCTGCCGCTGGCGCTCTTTTCCTTGCTGGCGGCCTGCTCGGCACAGCGCTCGGAGCCTGTAGAAACAGCTGGCGAGGCCCGCGCGGCGGATGGGGTTCCCATTAGTTATGAAGTCCACGGCGCGGGGGAGCCGGCGCTGGTACTCGTCCACGGCTGGACCAACGATCGAAGGATCTGGGGTGAGCACCCGCGCACCCTGGCTCGCACGAATCGCGTTGTCGCGATTGACCTGGCAGGTCACGGTAAATCGGGAAGCGACCGAGCCACGTGGACGATGGAGGCATTCGGGGGCGATGTCGCCGCGGTGGTGGAGCAGCTGGGCCTCGAACGTGTGGTGCTGGTCGGCTTCTCGATGGGCGGCGCAGTAGTACTCGAAGCGGCCGAGCAAATGCCAGACCGTACTGTTGGCGTTGTGCTCGTCGATGCGTTTCACGATCCCGGCCAGGTGCCGCCGCCGGAGGCCGTCGATCAGATGCTTGCGCAGTTTCGAGCCAGCTGGGGGGATACGGCATTCCTGCGCGCCTTCGCCTTTACACCCGACGCGCCTGACTCGTTGATTCGGTACGTGAAGACCACGTCGCCAGCAGAGCCGCGCGAGCACTGGTTTCCGATTGCACGCGCGCTCTTCGATTGGGCGCGTACCGACTTCGCGCCCACGTTACAGGGGACTTCCGCGCCGGTGGCGGCGATCAACACAACGCGCCAGGCTACCAATGTGGAAGCGATCCGGCGTTATGCACCGTCGTTCACGCTCGACACGATTGGCGGCGTTGGCCATGCCGGCATACTTCTCCAGCGGGTCGAGGACTTCGACTCGCGACTGCTGGCGATCGTCGAGCGCTTCGCGTCCATGGAGCGGCGGCCTGACTGACTGGCCGCCGGGTCACCCGCAGTACGCCTGGCGACGACCCCTACAAACCAAAATGATGAAGCGCAACCCGACGATCATGACGTTCCCGGAAGACGGCAGGAAGCAGGCAATTGCCTCTCTTCGAGAGTACTTCGCCGAGAACATGGATGAGGAGATAGGTGAGTTGAAAGCCGGGCTCCTGGTTGACTTCATCGCCGGCGAGCTTGGTCCCACGATCTACAACCAGGCGATCGCCGACGCACGCACTTTTTTCGAGGAACGATCCGCGGACCTCGCCGGTGTCTGCTATCATGCCGAATTCCCGCTATTGATCAAGCGAAAGCGCTAGGCGATTGTGCGTCGGAGCACGGATTCATATGGTGGCCGGAAGGTGGATAGGGGCTGTTAGGAGTTCGCCGGACGCTGGGCCACAGGGTCGATCAGTGGTGGGCTTCGAGCGCCTGACCGGTGCCCCTTTTCAATGTCGCGTTGAATCGTGCACCGCGCGGCAGCCACGGATCCGTTAGACCGACCGCCAGATAATCCTCGGTCAGCCCTTCGCGGCGAGCGCCGCGCGGAATCACCACTACGTCGGCAGATCCACCGATCCGGCTCGCGACGTATCGCGCTGCCGCACTAGCCGCCTCCGCCCGAAGCTCCGCCGCGCGGCGCGTGATCTCGTCATGCGGGACCGGAGAACCGATTCGGACGGCCGCCGTACCTGGACGCTCAGAGTATGGAAAGACGTGCAGATAGGTGAACGGAAGCGCCCGCACGAGGTCGACCGAGGCGCGGTGATCCGCCTCGGTCTCGCCGGGAAAACCGGCGATGAGATCGGCCCCGAGCGCAAAGAAGCGAGCGTTCCCGACCAGCGACTCGACCGCAGTAGCATAACCAGCAGCGGTGTACCAGTGCCGCCCCATTCGCCGGAGAACCCGGTCACTGCCGGATTGCAGCGGCGCATGCAGATGTGGCACGAGGCGATCGCGGGCGCAGCTCCAAAGCGCACGCAGCCGGTCGCACACTTCGGTCGCCTCGATGGACGTCAGGCGGAAGCGGACTGCCGGCACCGCCTCTACAAGCCTCTGAATCAACGCGCCCAGCGTTGTGCCGATGTCCCGCCCGTAATGACCGATGTGCACACCAGTGACGACGATTTCTGGATGATGAGCGGCCAGTCTCAGCGCCTCATCGACCACCGCGCTAGGCTCACGTGAGCGCGAGGCGCCACGCGCCAGAGTGGTCGCGCAGAAGGTGCAGTGCTCGTCGCAACCATCCTGCACCCGCAACAGCGCCCGAACTCCCTGCTGCACCGGAGGGCGAAGGACGGCCAACCGCGGATCCAGGCCGAGCGCGGCCGCGACTTCCTCCAGGTCTCCGCCGGAGATGACAGACTCCACCGTCGGCAGCGCACCGAGCGCACCTGACTCATCGCGAGCGCTGGCGCAGCCCATTATCACCGAACGCAGCCGCGGATTCTGCCGGGCGGCGCGCCGCACCCCCGCTCGCAGATCGGCTTCGGCCTGGGAGGTAACGGCACAGCTGTTGAAAACCGCAACATCGGCGTCGTCAGGCGTTGTGGCAAAACTGTGTCCGCCGGCAGCCAGCATGCCGCGCACCGCTTCGGTGTCCGCCTGGTTGGCACGGCAGCCGAAGGTGCGGAGGTAGACCTTCACTCTCTGGGAAGCTGACGCCGGAGCGCATCATCCGGCGAGCTCGATAGCGCCGGCAGCACGATGTGGAACTGGCTGCCGTGCCCCTCTTCGCTCTGCACCCAGATCCGCCCGTTATGCGCCTCGACGGCCAGCTTGCAGAACGCCAGCCCCAGCCCCGAGCTCCGCACCCGCGGCATGCTCGGAACCTTGACCCGCTCGAACTTGTGAAAGATGACTTCGTGAAATTCGCGCGGGATTCCCGGGCCGTTGTCGGCGACCGTGAACAGAATCCGATCGACATCGGCTCGGCGGGCCGCCAGTGTAATGCTGACGCGTTCGGCGGTGTGCGTGAGGGCGTTCTGAACGAGGTTGCCGAACACACGCTTGAGCATCGAGCGGTCGGCGAGAAAAACGGGTGCGTCGTCGGCGACGTCGACCGAAGGCACTGCTCCCTCCTGCTCGAAGCGTAATGACCACTCGTGGACCACCTCGTGCAGGAATGCGGCTGGCGCAATCGTGTCGAGGTCGAGGGTGACGGTGGTCTCCTCGATCCGCGCAACCTCGAGCAGGTCGCCGATGAGCGCCAGGAGGTCCTCGGCCTTCGCTTCGGCATCGCCCAGCGCGCGTCGCTGTTCATCGCCGATCGGGCCGAAGTCGCCATCCATCACCATTTCGAGCGCGGCAAGCACGCTGGTGAGTGGTGTCTTGAGATCGTGCACGATCATCTTCATTAGATCGTCGCGTACCTTCTCCAGCTCGCGCAGCTTGCGGTAGGAATCCTCGAGCGCGTCGGTGGCCGCCTTGAGGCGCAGCAAGCTGCGCACGCGGGCGCTGAGTATCTGGCGGTTGTGCGGCTTGGTCAGGAAATCATCGCCTCCCGCTTCGATCGCCTTGACCCGGTCGGTGGCGTCGTTGAGCGCGGTGACGAAGATGACCGGAATGCGAGCGGTGCGCGGGTCGCGCTTTATGCGCCGGCACACCTCGAACCCGGTAGCGCGGTGATCCACGCCTAGCGATCCGGCCGGCATCGCCACGTCCAGAATGCAGAGGTCGGGGCGGGAATTGAAGCATGTCTCGACAGCCGAAGGACCATCGAGCGCCGAAACGACACGGTAGCCTAACATGGTGAGCTGGTCGTGCAGCAACTCCACATTCGCCTCGACATCGTCGGCGACGAGGATGAGCGGGGAGGACGGCTCGGCAGCGACCCCGGTCATGATCCTAGAGGCGCAGTAGCACGCCGAAGCCCACTACCCAGGCGCGTTCCTGAACGTCACCCGGCGCATCGCGAATCAGCCGCTGCACCGTCAGGTCGAACATGCCGCGTCCGCCGGCCAGAGGTACGCCGAGCCCCCCGGATATGCCGTGCTCCGAAACCTCCGAGCCGTCAGGCAGACTGAATGGAAGGCCACGGCGCGAATAGCCGGCTCGGAGGGGCAGGTCGCTGCCGAACACGCGCGCACCGCGTCCTTCCAAGCCCAGCCCTATCTCCCATGTATCGCGAACCGGCACGTTGGTCAGGGACAACGACTCTAGATTAGACCAGCCTACCCGCCCGGCACGCGCAGCCAGCGTCATGCCGCGTACCGCAGTGAATTCCACCGACGCCCCTGCCCGCGAAGGATAGTCCGCTGTGCTGAGCGTCGTGTCGCCGCTGGATGCTGTCACCCTGCCGCCGGTGCGGAACGATGCGCCAACGCCGACGGTGGGGATGGGACGCCATGCTGCGCCCACACTCAGCCCCGTGCCCGAATACCCGAAACTCCGCCTTTCGAGCGCGGGAGTGAACTGAGTCGAATCGGGAACGATGAGCTCTCGCTGCGTTCGGCTCTCCCCGGTGAGTGCATGCCCACCCACGCCGATCGACAGCGTGGGGTGGAGTTGATAGGCGACGGCGAGCCGCACATCGTTCATCGCACCGGAGACCCTGAAGCTGGCCGTGGCCGTCGACGTGTCCGGCGGCTGGCCGATGACCAGATCATTGCTCGTTTCCCATGACCGGTCGAGCAGGGTGGACGAAGCGAAACCGAGCATCCACCGCTGGCCGATCGCTATGTTCGCCGATACTACTGGAAAGCGCGAGATCGCCGAGCTGTTGGAGCCATCCGGTGAGGAAACGCGACGCCATTCCGGGGCGTACTCGAAGTACACTCCCGGACGGCCGAGCATCTTGATCGCCGCCGGATTGAGCGGTGACAGAGGATCTAGATCGGCCAGCCCACCCCCCATTGCACGCGCGCGAGCAGCAAGCTGCCCGGTGGGATAACCGAATCCCTGAGTGCTCAGCGTCCCCTGCGCATCTAAAATGGGAACGAAGATCAAAAAGACGAACGTGACGGCAGCGAATCGTCGCATCAGGGAAGCCCAAAGCCGGCGCGCGGCACGTAGCTGAGCAGAAGTTGCGGCCGCCGCTCCTGCGGCACGCTCGCATCGCTCGAGTAGAATAGCGCGGAATGCGGTGCGAGGCCTTCGTCGAGCGCCTGCAGGACGAGTGCGCGAGTGAACGTCTGGTCGCCAGACAGCCGCCAGACCGCGACGGCGGTGGCGATCTCGAACTCCTGCTTTCCGCTGTCCGCCGCGGTGATGCTGATTGGCGGCATGGGAAATGACGCGACGTTGCCTAACAGCAACGCCGCCTTGCCTGGCTCTGGATCCAGCACGGCTGTGGCGCGGACGAGACGCGGAAGCAGCCGCAGCGTATCGGCTGGATCGATCGCGCGATTGGGAAGCTGAGTCATTATCAGCAGAGCGCGCACGATCGTGTTCGTCTCGATGAGTCCCGGAGGAACGTCGAAGCGCAAATAGGCGCGGTTGCCCGGCACCCCCCCCACCGCCAGCACGCCCGCTGGAGGCAGAACTCCGTCCAGAATGACCTGATAGTCGGCGAAACTGTTCGTCACCCCGCCGGGAGTCGCCGCCTCATTGGAGCTGGCCACGATCGAAAGCGTCTGCGTGTCGGCGGGCGCCCTGGCCAGATAGCTCAGTATCGCCGCCCCGGTGCTCTCCGCGGTCAGGAGCTGCAACTGCACGGAAGAATCGCTGCGGACTGCGATTCCGAATCGCACGCGGTCGCCGGCAATGATGCGCGGAGCTAGAAAAGCCGCCGGCACCGGAATTCGCTTCGTGCCGACCAGCGAATCCTTGTGAAACTTGCGTGAAGAAAGGAGGCGGTCCGGACGAAAAAGTAGCCGCACCGCGGCGGTGTCGACTCCCACTACCGCCGTATCGACATCGTACAGCTCGATGGTGACCGAATCCCTTGCGATGGGCGCGGCAGCGATCGACAGGAGGAGATCGGCTGTATCGATGCCCGTGATCGTGCGCTGCGCGGTATCTCCCCTCGTTATGCGATGCAGCAGCGTATCGAAGCGGGCGACACCGGCAGTGACGAGCGTGTCGCCACGCCTGGCCAGGAGTATCGCCGGCTCGGTACCGATCAGAGGGTACCCCGACAACGAGCTGTCGAACAATACGGGATAAAGAAGCGTATCCCGTACCTCGAGCCCCTGCTCTGGGCAAAGCACCGGACATGCCGCACCGCCATCGAGATCCTCGCTGCAGCCGGAAATCATCATCGTACCCGCCGCGCATAGCGCCAGCAGGTTGAATTTTCTCGAGAAGTAGTTCATCCCTGCCTGGTCGAATTTCGTACCGCCTGACTGTGCACCAGCGCACCGCTCGTAAACGGGTGCGGAAGCAGCTCGGCGATTCCCCACTCGGCTCGAGCGCCGTGAATCGTCAGGCTGGTGATGTGCAACCCCGGCGCCATCTCCTGCAGCACCTGGCGGCACATTCCGCATGGAGGCGTTGGCGCCTCCGCCTCTGTGATCACCAGCAGTTCCTCGAGGTCATTGACCCCCTGCACCACCGCCGCGGCCACCGCCGCGCGCTCCGCGCAGATCCCTGACGGAAACGCGGCATTCTCCACGTTGCAGCCCGTCACCACCCGTCCATCGCGAGAGCGCAGCGCCGCACCGACCCGAAATTGCGAGTACGGCGCGTAAGCCCGTTCCATGGCCGACAGAGCCGCTTGCTCGATCGTCTGCGCGGTGCCCGGCACATTCACCGGCCCAGCAATGGCTTCAAAAACGACCGTCCGGCCCCACGAAAGCCGTTGCCCAGCCACTCGGCGGCCGTCGCGCCCAGATCGGCGAAGGTATCCCTCTCGCCTAAAGCGTGTGGGTGCACCGCCCGCCCGTATGCGATGAGCGGCACGCGCTCGCGCGAATGGTCGGTCGAAGGCGTCGTGGGATCGTTCCCGTGGTCGGCGGTCAGAAAGAACAGGTCGTCCTCGTGCAGATGAGACAATAACGCCGGGAGCTCCGCATCGAAGCTGCGAAGCTCCTCGTAGAACCCCGCAGTGTCGTTCCGGTGCCCCCAGCGCTGGTCGAAATCTACAAGGTTGGCGAACAGCAACCCACCGTTCATTTCACCCAAAGCCCTCTGGATGGCCGCGATCCCCTCCGCATTGCTGGCCGTGTGCTCGGATGCGATGCCCCTCCCGGCAAACAGATCGTCGACTTTTCCAACTCCCCGGCGCGGAATACCAGCTTCTGCGAGGGCATCGAGGAGCGTTTGCCCCGGCGGCGATATGGAAAAGTCGCGACGGTTTGGAGTCCGGTGATACGCGCCGGCTTCGCCGGTAAAGGGCCGGGCGATCACCCGCGACACGTCGTGCGGCGCCGAAAGCAGGGCGCGGGCAGTCTCGCAAGCCGAATAGAGTTTACCGAGCGGCACCACGGACTCGTGGGCCGCTATCTGGAAGACCGAATCGGCGGAGGTATATACGATCCAGGAACCGGTTCGCTCGTGCGCGGGACCGAACCGCGCGATCATTTCAGTTCCGCTCCCCACGGCGTTGCCAATGACGGCTCTGCCTGTTCGGCGCTCGAACTCATCTATGACCTCCGTTGGAAACCCGTACGGATAGACTGGGAACGGGCGCTCGAGAACCAAGCCGGCGATCTCCCAGTGCCCAGTGGTGCTGTCCTTTCCCGCGCTGCGCGGGCGCATGGCGCCGTAGGCGGCGGTTGGCGACGGAACGGGCGCGACTCCGGCGACCGGCGTCGCATTGCCCAGTCCGAGGGACTGGAGCGCGGGGAGCATCATACCGCCGACCTCGCGCGCGAGGTTGCCAAGCGTATCGCTGCCCGCATCGCCGTACTCCTCGGCGTCAGGCGCAGCGCCGGCGCCCACACCGTCGAGCACGACGATGATGGCGCGTTTCACGGTTCCTCGGGGCGGTAGATGCGGGGGAGGCGTGTACGCAATCCGGTCAACAGCTCGTAAGGCGACATCATTTCGGCGTCCCAAGCTACACGCTCGAGGGAGAGATAGTGGTCGGTCGAACCGGGATCGGGAATGGGGAATCGGGAATCGCGCTCGCCTCCCAAACGCTCAGCCGTCTCCCTGCCGATCAAAGTGACGATGTCGCCGATTTCACATTCGATGCCCGTGACGTCGATCATCGTCATGTCCATCGTGACGACGCCCGCGACGGGGACACGACGGCCGCGCAGCAGTGCGGTACCGCGATTGGAGAGCGACCGGCGGTATCCGTCCGCGTAACCGAGCGGGATGGTGGCAATGCGCCGCTCGCCGACGGCACGATAGGCGGCACCGTAGCTCACCGTTCCGCCGTCGGGAACGCTCCGAAGCTCGGCGATGCACGCGCGCACGGCCACCACTGCGTCAGGCGTCCACTGCACATGTTCACCGGTGCTCACCCCGTACAGCGCCACGCCGGGCCTAACGATGTCCCACTCGCTGGCGCCGCGACGCTGCAAGGCAGCCGAGTTCTCGGTGTGCAGAACGCGGGGCCGGCTTGGCAACGCCGCGACCGCCTCACGAAAGCGGCGCTCCTGCTCCATCGCCGAACCGTCGTTGCGGTCCGCCGAGTGGAAGTGAGTGAACGCGCCTTCGGGTGGCGCGGCTTGGACCAGCTCTCTCACCCAGGCGATATCGTGCCACGGCAACCCCGCCCGGCTCATGCCCGTATCGATGGACAGATGCCAGGCACCGGCGCCCGCTATCCACGTTTCAATCGCCCCCGGGTCGCCTAGCGAAGGTGTTAGTCTGGCGGCCCGGGCGCGCTCGAATTCTACAGGCAGTAGCGGCGTGCAGATGAGCAGCGGCCGGGTAATGCCGCAGGCCCGAAGCTCCTCACCCTCGGCGACCGTGGCGAGCCCGTAACCCCATGGCTCGAGCGGCTCGAGTGCACGCGCGACCACGCCGGCGCCCAGGCCATACGCGTCCGCCTTTATCATGGGGAGGATGGGTACGCCGGCGCGTCGTGCTATCGTTGCTGCATTCTGTCGCAACGCGCCCAGATCGATTTCGACCCAGGCGCGTTCGAGCGCGGTGCGCGATTGACGTGTCATCGTGAGGTCGGGTAGTATACCGGCCCCGGGAGGGCTATGCAACGGAAGCAGTCGTTACTCGATGCGC
>JBGTNB010000111.1:0-6593 GCA_041743285.1 Gemmatimonadaceae bacterium | reverse complement strand
GAACGCCGGGGCTCGCGACGACCGCGGTGGAGCGCACAATACGCTCGAGATCGTGGCCGCCGGCTTCCGCCGCAATGCCTGCCGCCAGCAAACGTTCGGCCGACTGCCGCGCCGATGCTCCTTCACTGGCGTCGGAAGCGTAGACCCGCGCGCCCGCTCTAGCGAGGAGCAGCGCCGCCCCTACTCCGCTCTTGCCAAGACCAATGACGGCGATCTCGCCGGAGGCCCATTCTGGCGGGAGTGGCGCCAGCTTGGGGTCACTCATCTCAGCTTGAGTGTGCTGAGCGCGATGAACGCGCAGAAAATCCCGAGGATCCAGAAGCGAATCACCACCTGAGTCTCCGGCCAGCCCATCAACTCGAAGTGGTGGTGCAGCGGCGCCCGTCGGAAGAGCCGGTTCTTTTGTGCGTACTCGAGTCCAAAGCGCCGGCGGCGGTATTTGAACACCAGGCGCTGAAGGATGACCGACATCGTCTCGGCTACGAATACCCCGCCAATTAGCAGGAGCAGGAACTCCGATTTGAGCAGAATGGCTACCACACCTAACGCTCCACCGAGCGCGAGCGACCCCGTGTCGCCCATGAATACCTGCGCCGGATGCGCATTGAACCAGAGAAACCCGATGGTCGCGCCGAACACGGCCGCGCAGAAAATCGTAAGCTCACCCGCTCCAGGCATGTAGTAGACCTGGAGATAGCTGCTGGTATCCACGCGGCCGATCACGTACGCGAACAGGGCGAATGTCGCCGCAGCGATTCCGCACAGGCCCGTTGCAAGTCCGTCCAGCCCGTCGGTGATGTTCACCGAGTTCGTCGCACCGGTGAGGAGAAACGCAACCCACGGAACGTACATCCATCCGAGAATGGGAACGACGAGCACGTATTTATAAAACGGAAGCGTGGTCGAGGCACCGGGAAGCGGCGGCGCCAGCTCCACCTGCCAGAGAAAAACGCCGAGTATCACGCCTAGCGATACCTGGCCGAGCAGCTTGTGGCGCTCGACCAGCCCGACGTTCACCTTCCCTTCCCTTTTCTGCTGCAGCTTGAGGTAATCGTCCCAGAAGCCGATCGCTCCCATGTAAGCCATCGTGAACAGCGCGACCCAGACATAGATGCTGTTGAGCCGCATCCAAAGCAGCGTCGGAACGATCGCGGCAATCAGGATGATGATCCCTCCCATCGTCGGCGTCGCGCCCTTGCCGGCATGCGTGTCCGGGGTTCCCTCCCGCACCACCTGGCTGATTCGCATCACGCGCAGCCGGCGTATCACCCACGGGCCAACCATGAAGGCGACGAGGATTGCCGAGACGGCGGCCCCGGCAGCGCGAAACGTTATGAAGTTGAACAACCGTAGTACGCTCCATGTATCCTGGAGCTCGGCCATCAGCCAGGTGAGCACGTTCGCGCCGCCCAGTCGGATAGATGTGGTACGAGACGCTCCAGGCGCACACCGCGTGACGCCTTGAGCAGGATTACCGAGGTTGCCGTGAGACGTGGCTCCAGCAGCGGCCAGAGCTCGTCGATATCAGTGGCCGTTACCACCCGCGAATCAGAGGCGCCCAACGAGTCGAGTGCGACAGCCATGTCCCCAATGCCGGCGATCACCTCCACCCGCGTTGCGAGAGCATAACGGGCCATCTCCTCATGCAGCCGCTTGGCGTGCGCGCCCATTTCGCGCATCCCGCCGAGAATGGCGACACGCTGCCGGCCGCCATCTACGCCCGCTAGCAGGTCCAGAGCCGCGCGCATCGACGGCGGGTTGGCATTGTAGGCATCGTTGATGAGCGTCGCGGTGCCGAGCGGCTCCCAGGCGGTGCGCATCGACGGCAACGGCATCCCGGCAATGCCTTCCGCGGCATGCAGGTAAGAAACCCCGCACTCCCGGGCGACGGCGACGGCAAGGGCGGCGTTGCGAAGATTGTGCGCGCCACGCACCGGTGGATTCACCGGCACACCTTCCACCTCGAACCAGCCCCTACCCTCGGGATCGACTCCCCAGCCGGTGACCGGGAGATCCCCACCGACCAGCCCGGCGACGACCACCCGGCCAGCCAGGCGCCGCGCCGCGTCGGCTATCTCGGGCTGCGCGCCGGGCACGATGCCTATCGCGACGCCAACGAACACGGATGTCTCCTCCGCAAGCACCGCGTCGAGCGTCCCCAGTCCTTCCAGGTGCTCCTCACCGACCGACGTGACGACCGCTATGCTCGGCTCGGCGATCGCCCGCAGCCTGGCGACCTCGCCAGGCACGTTGGTACCAAGCTCGATGACCGCGATTTCGGTCTGCGGGGGCATGGCGAGGAGCGTGAGAGGCACGCCGATCAGATTGTTCAAGTTGCCGGTGGTGGCATGGACCGCGAACGCGCGCGCTAGAGCGGCGCGGATCATGTCCTTGCTGGTAGTCTTTCCGTTGGAGCCGGCCACCGCGACCAGCGGCCCGTTCCAGGCGCGACGGTAGTACCGCGCCAGAGCACCTAACGCTATTAGCGTGTCGGCAACGGCGTACACCGGAACGCCGAGGCCCACCGTACGTTCGGGATGCTCGACGACAAGTGCCGCGGCACCCCTTTCGACCGCATCGGCGAGGAAGTCATGCGCGTCGAACCTCTCACCAGCGAGAGCAACGAACAGATCGCCCCGCTCGATCTGGCGCGTATCCGTACAAACGGCGCGCAACGGCATGCTGCCCGACGGATGGTTGCCGCTTCCGAATGGAGCGAGCGCGGCGGCTACCCGCTCGAGCGTCCAGAACCCGGTGGCGGTGATGGGTATGGTGGTCCCGGCGCTCATCGGGCACCGCCGGCGGCCATCAACTCCCGAACTATCACCTGCTCGTCGAAAGGATACTTGGTGGTACCTCGAACCTGGTAGGTCTCGTGCCCCTTGCCAGCGAGGACCACCACGTCGTCAGGCTGGGCGACCGCCAGTGCGCGAGCGATCGCTTCACGCCGATCGACGTACCGCTCGTGCCGGCCGGGCGGCATGCCCGATTCAATGTCGTCGAGGATCCGCTCGGGATCCTCGGTGCGCGGGTTGTCGCTGGTGACGATCGCCAGATCGGCATGCTCCGCGGCAATGGCACCCATCGGAGCGCGCTTGCCACGATCGCGATCTCCGCCGCACCCGAACACGACTATCATCTTCCGTTGAGCGAATGGACGCACCGCCTCCAGCGCCCTTTCCAGAGCGTCAGGCGTATGAGCATAATCGCGCAGGACGGTGGGACGCGTTCCGATCACTTCCAGCCGCCCCGGAACCTGTGGCACATTCGTCAGGCGGGCGGCGATGTCGGGCAGCGCCAGCCCCATTCCCCACACCGCTGCCGCGGCTCCTAAAGCGTTGGCCACGTTGAAATCGCCGATCAGCGGCAGCCGTACGGCAGCTCGCTCTTCATTTGCTTCGATCGTCCAATCGCTGCCGGTGGGAGCGTACCGCACTCCCGTTGCGCGCACCATCGACGGCTCCCGCACGCCGAACGTCACCGTGCGCGGCCCGGCGGGAAGCCCCTGCCAGGCGGCGTCATCGGCGTTAACAGCCAGTACGCCGCCGGAGGTAACCTGCGCCACCAGCTTGGCCTTGGCGGCGAAGTACGCCTCCATGGTCTCATGGTAGTCGAGATGATCGCGAGTGAGGTTGGTGAACACCGCTGCGGTGAACGCGACTCCTTCCACCCGATGCTGGTGAAGGCTGTGGGAGGATACCTCCATGACCACCGAGCGGACGCCGCGATCCACCAGCGTGCGAAACAGCCGCTGCAGCTCCACCGGCCCGGGCGTCGTCAGGCCTTCACCACCCTCGATAGGATCGCCGGGAGATCCGACGAGCACGCCGAGCGTACCTATCGACGCGGCGACCGCCTGCTGATCGTGCAGCAGATGACGGAGAATATTCACGGTGGTAGTCTTGCCGTTGGTTCCCGTTACCCCGACCAGTCGCAGCACGCGGGCGGGAAAACCGAATGCCGCGGCCGCCGCGACGGCAACGGCGCGGCGGCTGTCGCGCACGACGAGCGCGGGAAGCTCCGTGGCGACTGGATCCTCGTCCATTGCCGCCACAGCTCCGCGCGCGCGCGCCTCACCTAGATAGGCATGCCCGTCGAGTAATGCGCCGCGCACCGCTATGAACAGGCTCCCTGGCGTGACATGCCGGCTGTGATCGGAGATGTCGCCGACTGTCTCGGGAAGATTCCCACGCGACTCGATGAGCAGGCCGGCGGCCCGCAACGCGCCTGCTATCGACGGGAGATCCACCGGGCTCACGGCTCGGCCACCACGCGAACGCTCGATCCGGCTGCGTGCACAGCACCCGCTTCGGGGGACGAGCTCACCACGTGGCCCGTACCGCCGACGCGAACCCGAAAGCCCGCTCGGTGGAGAACGTGCGCCGCCTCCCGCAGGGAGAGCCCGACCACATCGGGAACCGCCCGCGGTGGAAGCGATGCAGTATCGGCGGTAGTGACCAGCGGAATGTCGAACCGGGCCGGCCCCGCATCGGGTACGGACTGAGGCTCCGCTTCCATCTCCGAATCCAGCTCCCATGCCGGCACCGTTTCGACAATCCCGGGCTGCGCTTCGGCGAGAGCTAAAATCGTCGGTTCGCTATCGGCGCCTGACGAGGCCAGCTTGGCGCGGTCGATCGATGCGCCCCTCGCGGCCAGTGCCGCGACCACGGCGGCGCGAAAGGCCGGCGCGGCCGTTTGCCCTCCATAGTACTTGCCGCGGGGGCCATCCAGCTTCACGACGACCACCACCTGCGGGCGATCGGCCGGAAAGATCCCAACGAACGAGGCAGTATAGCCTCCTCCCGCGTAGGAACCGTTCACCACCTTGCGAGCAGTGCCAGTTTTTCCCGCCACCGTATATCCCACCGGCGCCGCCGCGGTCGCGGTGCCCGCCTCGACCGTCTGCTTCAGCATCTCCATCACAGTACCGGCAATCTTCTCGTCCATCACACGCCTGACGACGCGCCGCTCGTGGCGGAAGCGCACATCGCCGTCGGCGGTGCGAATCTCCTGCACGAGCGCCGGCTCGAGCAGCTGGCCGCCGTTGGCGAATGCCGCGTAGGCGATAGCGAGTTGAAGTGCGGTCACCGAAAGCTCGTAACCAATGGCGAGCGAGGCCGCGCTCTGCGGCGTCCAATCGCCCACCGGACGCAGAAATCCGGACGCTTCGCTGGGAAACAGGACACCGGTGGGAGTTCCGAAACCGAAATCGCGCAGCGTCTCGTACTCCTCAGCAACGGTCAGCCGTTCGGTGAACTTGGCGATGCCCACGTTGCTCGAGTGCACTATCACTTCGGCAAGTGTGAGCGTACTGTCACCGGTATGCGTATCGGTGATCGTACGGCCGTGGGTCCGGTAGCTGCCCTCCCCGACAGTGACCGTATCGCGGTCGGAGACACGTCCTAACGACAACAACGACGACGCGATCAGCGGCTTGATGGTGGAGCCCGGCTCGAACGGTTCGGTGAGCGCAGGGCTCCCCGACACGGGCTGTCGGAGCCGGACGGCGGCCAGCGCGCGGATCGATCCGGTCCACGGATCGATGACGACCATGTCCCCGCCATCGGCGCCAGTACTGTCCACCGCCTCGCGTAAGGCGCGCTCGGCGATTTCCTGCCACTCCTGGCTGATCGTCAGCACTACATCGTCGCCGGCACGCGGAGTGAGCTCGACGAAGTCCGGGGACCCGCGCGTCCGCCGCGCACCGTCGCGCACCTGAACGAGTTCGCCCTCCGTTCCCGTCAGGTATTCGTCCAGGGCGCTCTCCATGCCGTCTGTTCCGCTTCCGCCGGGCGTAGCGCGCCCTACCAGGCGGCGGGTCGACGGCCGGCTCGAATACCACCGCTGGTAAACAGGATAGAACGTCACCCCCTTCATGCCACGCAGCTCGGCGACGGACTCGCGCGGAAAGCGCCCGGGTACGGCGAGCCACATCAGCTCAGCGTTTGTTGCCTGACGAATGGTGCGGGCGGGCAATCTCAGCCGGCGGAGCACGCTCGCCAGGCGTGGCTGGTCGCGAATCTCACGCGGCGAGATGCCGAGCGAGACGTACTCGACGTTGCCAGCCAGCGGGATGCCCTCTACATCGAATATCGCACCTCGCGGCGCCGGTATTTCGGCGGTCGACGTCTGCTGCTGGATCGCGGTGGTCGCCCACTGTTCCTGCTGAAACAGCTGCACCTGGGCCGTCCGCGCGATGAGCAGGAGCACGAACAGCATCAGTGCGAGCTGAACGATCATCAGCCGGCCGGGACGCGTCATTGCGGCGGGGAGGGCCGGCGGGGAATCATTACGTATTGAGGGCCGGAGGCAACGTGCATTCCCAGCTGACGCTCGGCGATCTCGGCGATTCGACCACGGCTTTCCAGCTCTCTAATCTGCGCTTCGAGTCGCGCACGCTCAGCCTCGAGAGCAAGCCGCCGGTCAGAGAGCTCGGCAAGCGCGCGTTCGCCTTCGACTCCCGCGGCTCGGCGCCAAACGATGACCACCGCCACCACCAGAATGGCTAGCAGGGCCAGAGCGAGCCAGGAGCGGCCCCGCTTCCTTACGCGGCGCGCCGCCATGCCCTCATGCGCGCGCTGCGCGCGCGCGGA
>JBGTNB010000110.1:0-7277 GCA_041743285.1 Gemmatimonadaceae bacterium | reverse complement strand
GATCTCCTTCAGGCGATAAAGGAAGAAGATGACGCCGAGCAGAAAGAGGAGGTGATCGTAGCCGGTCACCATGTGCTTCGCGCCGAGATATGCGAAGGGGATCAGGTGCACGCCGACGATTTCCTGGATGTATCCCTTGTCCCCCGCGGCCACCCCGTGCGCGAGCGCCTCGGCGGGTGCCAGCAGCAAGGCGAGGACCGCCGCCAAGAATGTGAGGAGGAGAGTGCGGCTGCGACCGCTGTCGAGGAAAATTCTCGTGACGAATCGATCAGTCATGGCCATGCTGGTAGGGTGAATCGAATGCACAATGTAGACGGAAAAGGAGCGTTGCGCGCTCGGCCAGGCCTACTTACTTGAGGAGCGGCGATCCGAGCCGCCTCTGCGGTGCTGCCGTTCCCACCAAGCTGCCGCCCCGCTCCACGATGAATCGCGGGCAGACGCATCATGGCCACAGTGACTCACCCGACTTCACAGCGGGAGGTGGCGCGAGGCGGCCTAGCGTGAAGGAGGGGTGGCGGTGCATTGTGCACGGTTTGAGCGTCTGCGCACGCGGCGCCGATCAGTAGCCCCTAACCCAATCCAGCAATGTCCGTTTTCACAAATTCCGCTTCCGCCTCACGAGATCAAGCAAAAGCGTATACGGCCGCGGTGCTCGGCCTGGTTGGAGACGCCGATCCGTACGCGATCCTCGAGCACACAAGAGCCAGCCTCGATGAGGCGGTCGCGGGGCTGACGCGCTCGCAACTGGAACGACCCGAGGCACCCGGGAAGTGGTCGATCGCCGCCGTCCTGCAGCACCTTGCCGACTCGGAGGTCGTGTGGGCGTGGCGCATGCGGATGGTCCTCGCGCAGGACCGCCCTGAGATCACCGGCTACGATCAGGACGCCTGGGCGGACCGGCTGCGATACAGTGAAACCGAGGTCGAGTATGCCTTGGAGCAGTTCGATGTGCTCCGACAGTGCAACCTGAGGCTGTTGCGACGTTGCTCTCAGGCCGATTTCGACCGGGTGGGTCGGCACACCGAGCGTGGGGACGAGAGCGTTGGACACATGGTTAGGCTCTACGCGGGGCACGACCTTCTGCACCTTCGACAGATAGATCGTATTAGACGGCTGGTTCTCTGACGGAAGCAGGCACATAACGCTGACTTTCGTAGCAAGGACCGTAATCAGCGCGATGGGATGGGGAACGGCCCCACAACGAAGATCGTTGCAGGGCCGTGAGCTAGAACTATCGGGACGGCGGGATTTGAACCCGCGACCCCCTGAACCCCATTCAGGTGCGCTACCGGACTGCGCTACGTCCCGTCGCCTCCACTGCGAGCGGCAGAGACCGCAATCTAGCCCACCGAATCCCCCATCACAATCGACGCGAAACCGCACCAGACGCCGGTCTCACCGATCTCACCCAGAAAAGCCCTCCCGTCTACCCCCGCTCCATCACCGGGATCGCACTATTTCGCCACCGCTCGTCGTCGCAAGGCGCTTACAGCATCGATCAACGTTCTCGGCGGCCTAGTGTTGACCACATGGTCCCGATCTCTGTAGCACGCAGCGCATCGCTTTATCACGACCTGTTTACCTCGGCATTACGCGGACAGACTTCCGTGACCCTCCGCGCCCTCTGCGGTAAAAATGTACTGGCGCTCTTGCGAAACGATTCGCGACCGGCAATCCCGATCCACGGCATACGCTTGTCAGATGCAAAACGGGAAGACGCTCATACGAGCTCTTCCCGTTCGATCTAGCAATGCCATCGCTACCTCGGTCACTCGCTCAACTCAGCCGACCCTCAACGCGCGCCCCGCAACCCGCGACCCTCGACCCTCGACCCCCTACCCTCTCCGCCCCAACTACACCGAATAATCGCTACCGGCAGTACCGGCCGTCGGCGGCTCAGGCACCTTTGAGCCAAAGCCGCTCCCTTCCCCACCCGGCCCGCTTCCGCCGTACGGCTTTGCCGACGTGCCCCCGTTGCCCCGACCGCGGTTGAATCCGCCGAACATCTTGATCAGCCAGATCACCAGCAGAATCGGGATCGCAATCTTGATCAGCAGGATCCCGGTCGAAATCACCCAGAACGCGATCATCAGCATGATCCCCACTGCCGCGGCGACTAGCAAAATTGGCAGCCCTACGATCATCAGAACGATGAATAGCGGCACCGCCAGCACCGCGAGTACCACGAGGACCGGCCAGCCGAGCGCCTTGAGCAGCATCGCCAGCGGAAGCAGCCACGCCAGAGCGCCGAACGACTTCAGCAGGAGTTTGAACAGCGCGAATCTGGCCAGGATCCACTTGAGCAGGGCGAGCATTGGGCAACTCCGGCGTGAGCGGTATTGGCAGCCCTACGACCCGGCTCTGCCCGAGGTTTCGCCCGCCCTATGGTACGCCCCCTGGAGAGCCGATCGATTAGGCTATACCTGCCGCGCACTTGACGAGAGCCAAGCCGTCCCAGGCGCCCGGTGGAACACCATGCCACGACGCCTCGCCTAACGCCGACTGCACCCGGCTGACCGCGAGGTTCTTTTCGAACCACGAGTCGTGTAGGGCCGGCCTACCCGCCCACCGCTCGCGAATCAACTGGTCCATGCAAATGCCGCGCGCGCCACCAATTGCCCGCGCCGCTTCGAGTCCGGCCGGGACCGCGCTCGCCGACAATTGATACGTCACGTAGCTCACGTCGTATCGCCCGGTGCTCGCGAACCGCTCCAGATTCCTTGTCGTGATCCAGGCTTCGTGATTCCAATAGGTGAAGGTGAGCAGCATTGCCGCCACGGCCGCCGCCGTACGCCTCGCCAGGCGGTGCACATCGAACGGGCCACGCAGCTCGAAGGCAAGTGCGGCGAGCGACAGCGCGATCACTATCATGAACCCCTGAGCCCACACTCGCGATACAGTGTACCCATACGCCGCTTCGTAAAGCAGCATTTTTCGAAACGCGCTCATCAAGAGCAGCAGCACCTCACCCACGATGGCCAGCTCGAGCAGCTGGATGACCCGCGCGTCCCCTGGATCTCCATCTTTTCCTCGGAGCGTGGCGAGCAACAGACCGCAGGCGACCGCCACGAACGTCAGCTCGAAGAATCCCCTCCGAGCGTATTCGGCGAACGTCACGCCGCTCTCTGGGACGGCCGGAGCATTGCCGAACAGGTATGTGAGCTGAAGCACGAGAAAGCAGGCGAACAGCGTGGCGATCGCACCGAATAGTATCAATCGCTCGGTAGCGCCTAACTGCAGTTGAAGCCGCGGCACAGCTGACAGGCCGCGCGGGGCCGGCCTGCCGCCGCGCGCGGTAATTCCGAACGCGCCCAGCGAGCCGAGGAAGAGCACGGAACCGAACACCACCTCACCCATGGGAAAGTCGGCCACCATCGCCACAGCGCCCTCCCGCCACGCGGCAAACACCGGATCCGCGCCTGACAGAGCGACGCCGAATACCCCGACGACCGGCACGGCGAGCGCCACTCCGCGCAGTACCGGCAGCGACTCCTCCCTCCCAGCGTACACGGCTGCATCCTGCACCCGCCTCCCGGCCTCGGCTACACAGCGAACCGGTGCCTCCACTGGCCCGAGAATCATCCGCGGCAGCGTAACATCGACTCCGCGCTCGTCAGGCATGCACAGCACCGCCAGGGAGAAAGCGGTGAACCCTGCGAGCACATCGAGCACCAGCACGATTTCGCTCCCGGTGACGGCAGCTCCCCAGGCAAACGCACAGCCGAGCGCCGCGAGTGCGGCGGTCATCCGTCCAACGCGCCCGCGTTCCATCCACTGAGCACCGAGCATTCCCACGGCAACGAGGGTTGCCCAGATGCCCCAGTTGATGCCCGGTTCCGCGTTGAAGATGAGGAGGGTGCCTGTTAGGGCGAGAAGTAGCGCTGAGGGAAGCATGTGAGGAAGGAAATAGGAATTAGGAAATAGGAATTAGGGAACAGAAATCGGGGATAACGTTAGGGTGTACCGAGCCGTTCCGCGTTATGGCGCTCTATAGATCAAAGTACTTTGCCTACCGGACACTCGAATAGCCGTAAAGAGAACAAAACCGCCATGGTTTCTTAAAGAGCCGCGCGAAGCGCGGCATACCTTCCCTAATTCCTAATTCCCAATTCCTATTTCCTATTTCGCGGCACACCTCACCTAATTCCTAATTCCTAGTTCCTGCTAAACTCATCCCGCCGCCGCCGTGACCAGCCCACCATACCTCCGCTGACGCCCGTGGAACCACTCCACCGCCTCACGCAGATGCACTTCGCCGAACTCCGGCCACATGCACTCCAGAAAGCACAACTCGGCGTAGGCGCACTCCCACAGCAGAAAGTCGCTCAACCGGTGTTCGCCGCCCGTTCTAATCAGCAAGTCCACATCCCGCGCCGGACCCACGTCACCGTAAGCCGAGCCTAACAGTGCGGCGAACGTCTCCCGGTCGGGGAGCGCTTGCGGATCGCACCGGCTCGCCGCCTGAACCAGCAGGTCGCGCGCCGAGTAGTCGATCGCCACACGCAGGTGCAACCGCTTACCGCGCCTGGTCGCATCCTCGGCCGCGGAAATCGACGCCTGCAGCGACTGCGCCAGCCGGTCGCGCCGCCCGATAATCGTCAGGCGGACCCCGTTCTCGACCAGCTTCGGCGTCTCGCTTGCCAGGTGCTTGCGAAACAGGCGCATCAGGGCGGCGACCTCGCGAGCAGGCCGCTTCCAGTTGTCCGAGCTGAACGCGTACAGCGTCAGCGTGCCGACACCCGTCTTCGGTGCCGCCTCGACGGTGCGACGGACGGCAGCGGCGCCTTCCTTGTGCCCCGCGACGCGAGGGTATCCCCTCGCCGAAGCCCAGCGTCCGTTGCCATCCATGATGACCGCGACGTGCAGAGCCGCGTCAGATACTGAAATCCGGTGATGTGAGATCGTCATTGCTTTCTGGTCCAAAGGGCGAGCGGCTACCGTGCGAGAGTGCCGCGCGTCGCCTGGATCACGGCTTCCATGTGGTCGAGATATTGGTGCAGCGCCCGGCGGCCGCTCGGCGTCAGACGGTACTCGGTCTTGGGACGACGCCCTTCGAACCGCTTGCTGCAGGTGACGTAATTCGCTTCCTCCAGCTTGCGTGCGTGCACGCTGAGATTCCCGTCGGTCGTTTCGAGCAATGCCTTGAGATCGTTGAAGCTCAACGGTTCATCAGCCGCCAGAGCGCTGACGATTCCCAGGCGCATGCGATGGTGAATGAGCGAATCCATATCGTGCTCGCTCGTGGCCAGCGCGCCCTTCACACTCGCCAGGCGTTCACGCGACTGCGGCGCATCCGGGCGTTTGCGCGACGTGGCGCCCCCATGACCGCTAGCCACCGTGCCTCCTGGCAATCGCGAGGCCGAACAGCATGTGCACGCCGCCGAATCCCGCTATCAGCAAACCGTTCCCCCACGCCGGGGGACCGAGGAGCGCTATCGCCCCAAGAACCATGAAACAGAGTCCCATGATAGGCACAATGCGAACCGATACGGCGCCCCCCGTCACGACGCCTGTACCGTACAGAAGCAACCACACGCCCGGCAGAAAGGCATGATGCTGCGCGCGTATCAGTACGACCGTGAGTAGCGCTCCGACGATCAGCGGTGGAACGATGCTCCAGACGAACTTGCGAACGGGTCCGTTCCAGAGGGGCAGTCTTGCCGCCCTCGCCTTGAAGCCGGTCGATGCTACGCCAATGGCGACGGACAACAGTGCTTCGGCAAACCAGACGAGCGTCCACCGCTCCGCCGTCGGCTGAGCGGCAGCGATGAGCCCCGCCCCAACTGCAGTGAGGCCAATGAAAAACTGTCCCCATCCCGAAATAGCGGTGAACGCCGAGGCGTTCTCCATCGTCTGGCGAATAAAGCGAAGATCATCCATCGCTCGCGCATGTAGCGCGGGCGGCGGCGAATTCTCGGCGGCCGGGGTGCGGATGGGTTTGACTGACATTGCGAGAAAGAACGTACTGACCTAGCCAAATACTGTCAAGTACTTTGCAACATAAAGTTAAGGAAGACTAATGCGCCACTGATCCGAAGCAACCTCATCACCCTGGCTATGGGATTCGACGATCGGCAGGGCAGAGCGTTTCAAATGGGAATGAACGTCCTATCTCCTCGCGTTTCCGAATGCGATGGGCGGTACTTCGGACGGCACCCCAACTACAGAGTTGTGCGGAATTGGGATGGGCCTATCCCGCGGTCGAACGCCAGCGCGATTGCCGATTCCCTTAGGGCGAGCGTAACCTCTTTCGGAATATCAGTTTACGAGCTCGCGACCTGTGGCCCGCCTCATGCCTAGCTCCTCGCCACGGCTCAGTTCAAAAGACTTCGAATCCGACACCCGCGACACCCGCGACACCCGACCCAACGCCCGACCCCCGACCCCCGACCCCCCAAAACCATGTCCGACTTCAAATACTCGCTGCGCTCGCTATTACGCACGCCTGCGTTTGCGGCCATTACCGTGCTCACGCTGGCGGTTGGGATCGGCTCCGCTACCGCGATTTTCAGCGTGGTGCAGGGGGTGTTGCTCGCGCCGCTTCCCTACCCCGACTCCGAACGCATCGTCCAGGTCTGGCAAGTCAACGAAGGGGGCGGCGGCCAGGCGGCGTTCGCCGATCCGAATTTCGCCGACATGCACGAGCGGACCTCGGCTTTCTCAGCGCTAGCGCAATATTCATCGAACATCCATTCGGTCACCGGCGGTTCGGAGCCCGTACGAGCTATCGCGTCGAGTGTATCGCGCGAATTCTTCGACGCCATCGGCGTGCAGCCATCGGCCGGCCGAGGATTTCTGCCTGACGAGCAGCAGGAAGGCGGACCGGGCGCCGCCATCGTCAGCTACGGCTTCTGGCAGCGAACGCTCGGCGGAGACCCGCGATTCGCGGAACGAACGCTGACGTTCAACGATCGAGTGCATACCGTGGTCGGCGTAATGCCGCGCGGCTTCGACTTTCCCGCGAACACTGATTTCTGGATACCACGCGAGCAGTCGCCGGTACTACCCAGCCGCACCGCGCATAACTGGCGCGTCATCGGCCGGCTTGAGGCGGGATCGACCATCGAGCAGGCCCAATCACAAGCGAGTACAGTTGCGCGCGAGCTCAAGCAGCAGATAGGCGACGATACCTGGATGCTCGACGCGGCGGTTGTTCCACTGCACGAGCAGATGGTGGGCAACGTTCGATCGGCACTATTTCTACTCTTCGGAGCAGCGGGACTTCTTCTCCTGATTGCTACCGCCAACGTCGTGAATCTACTGTTGGCACGCGCCAC
>JBGTNB010000109.1:0-2770 GCA_041743285.1 Gemmatimonadaceae bacterium | reverse complement strand
CATGATGCACGCGGCGCGTACCTCCGGCACGGCATTGCCGACGGCGACCGGGAGCCCGACGATGCGCAGCACGCCCATATCGGGAAAGTCGTCGCCGATGAAGGCGCACTCGTCAGGCGCGATTTCCAGGTCGTCGAGCATCTCGAGAAAAGCGGGCAGCTTGCGCGCATTGCGGTCCTGCACTACCGCGTCGCACTCCAGTTCTTCGGCGCGAATGCGCACGCTCTCCGATTCACGTCCGGTTATGATCACTACGCGGATGCCGGCGTTGCGCAGGAAGTGCACGCCGAGTCCGTCCTGAATGTCGTAACGCTTGAGCTCGATGGGCGTCCCACCGGCGTCACCGATGTACAGTCCGCCATCGGTGAGCACGCCGTCCACGTCGAGTCCGACCAGACGGATGCGTTGAGCCAGGGCGCGGTCGACGGTCATTGGCGGGCGCCCCACACCGCCAGGGACCGGTCGAGCAACTCATCCAGCGCATCGAGCGGCACCATGTTAGGGCCGTCGCTCGGGGCCCGGTCCGGCTGCGGATGGGTCTCGATGAACAGGCCATCCGCGCCAGCCGCGATCGCGCCCAGCGTGAGCGGTGGAATGAATTCGCGCGCCCCGCCACTGGCGCCGAGCTCTCCCCGGCCCGGCTGCTGCACACTGTGCGTGGCGTCGAAAATGACCGCCGCATCGCAGGCGTCTCGCATTCGGACAAACGACCGCATGTCGACGACCAGGTCCCCGTAGCCGAAGAAGGTGCCGCGCTCGGTGACGGCTACATCGGGAATGGGGAATCGGGAATCGGGAAACGGTGAATGGTTCGCGACCGCCGTAGCATCGCGGCCGATTACCGATTCCCCAATCCCCATTACCGACCAGACCATCTACACCGCACCGCGCATTCCTTCCGGATGCATCCACTGTCCTTTCTTCACGTTCACCGGGCGCCCGGTGGCGCCGGCGGCGAAGAGGAGGTCGGTCTGGCGGCAGAGGAAGGCCGGGATTTGCAGAACGTCGGCGACCTGCGCGGCAGCCGAACACTGCTCGGGGAGGTGAACGTCGGTGAGGATCGGAAGTCCCGACGCCTGACGAACACGATCGAGAGCGGCAAGTCCCTCGTCCAATCCCGGACCGCGCGCGGCGCCGGCATTCGACCGGTTGGCCTTGTCGAAACTCGCCTTGAATATGACTCCGCCCGGAATACGCTCCGCCACGCGTGCAAGATGCTCGGCGACGCGCATATTGAGCGCGTCGTCCTCGATGACGCACGGTCCGGCGATGAGAAAAAACGCATCGCGCGGAAAGGCGGTTGGTAGAGTCATCCGCTGGCGTGAACCGGATCGACGGCCAGACGCTCCGACGTCAACTCGCGCGCATTGCGCACCTTGAGTGCGGCACCGACGAAGCCAGCGAACAGCGGATGGGGACGCGTGGGGCGTGACCTCAGCTCGGGATGAAACTGGCATCCGACAAACCACGGATGATTCGACATCTCGATGATCTCGACCAGCGCTCCATCGGGCGAAATGCCGCTCAAGCGCATCCCGTGAGCCGTGAACTGATCCCGGTAGGCATTCGCGAACTCGTATCGGTGCCGGTGCCGCTCGCTGATCTCCGGCACGCCATACATTTCGGCGGCCATCGAACCCGGACGAAGCCGGCAGGGATAGGCGCCTAACCGCATGGTACCACCCATGTCGGTTACGTGCTGCTGGGATTCCATCAGCGAGATGACCGGATGCTCGCACTCCGGCGCGAACTCGCTCGAGTGGCTGTCATCGAGCCGAAGAACGTTCCGAGCGAACTCGATCGCCGCCGCCTGCATGCCCAGGCAGATGCCGAAAAACGGCAATCCGTTCTCCCGTGCCCAGCAAATTGCCTCCACCATTCCCTCCACACCGCGAACGCCAAAACCGCCTGGCACCAGCAACCCATCGTAGTCGCGCAGGATCTCACCGGTGCGCTCGGGAGAGGTAAACAGGTCGCTGAGCATCCAGTCGATGTCGACGGCCGTATCATTGCCGATGCCACCGTGGATCAGTGCTTCCTGTACGCTCTTGTAGCTGTCGACGAGAGTGGTGTACTTGCCAACCACGGCGATGCGTACGCGCGCGGACGGGTCGGTGATCCGCGACACGAGTCGGCGCCAGTTTGTTAGGTCCGGCTCCTTTGCGCTGGTGAGCTGAAGCCGCTGGACCACGCGTGCGTCGAGACCCTGCTCGTGAAACGAGAGCGGAATCTGGTAGATAGTCGGCACATCGCGGCTTTCGATGACCGAGCCGAACTCCACATTGCAGAAGAGGGCGATCTTGCGCTTGGTGTCCTCGGTCAGCGGGCGCTCGGTGCGGCAGATGAGAAAATCGGGCTGAATTCCGATCTCCATCAGCTCGCGCACGGAGTGCTGCGTAGGCTTGGTCTTTACCTCGCCGGCGGCCGAGATGAACGGTACCAGTGTCAGGTGGATGAACAGCGCGTTTTCCCGTCCGAGGTCGTGTCGGAACTGACGAATGGCTTCCAGAAACGGCTGCGATTCGATGTCGCCGACGGTCCCGCCGATCTCGACGATCACCACGTCGTTCTCGGGGGCGAGGCGCCGCATCGCACCCTTGATCTCGTCGGTGATGTGCGGAATGACCTGTACCGTCGATCCGAGATACTCTCCCCGGCGCTCCTTCGTAATGACGTTCAGGTAGATGCGGCCGGTCGTGACATTGTTTGCCTGTGACAATGACCGATCGATGAATCGCTCGTAATGCCCGAGATCGAGATCGGTTTCAGC
>JBGTNB010000108.1:0-2156 GCA_041743285.1 Gemmatimonadaceae bacterium | reverse complement strand
CCGAGTCGCGGGGCGAGCGCCGGGCAGCCTGACGACACCTGCAACCGTACAGATGGCCACGCCAATTCGATTTCTGATTCTCGCCGACGGGCTGTTCGGTCCCCGCAGCTCCAAGACGGCCAATTCGTGCATCCGCTACACCCCGGAACAGGTAGCCGCCGTGCTCGATTCGACGAACGCCGGCCGGTCGGTATCCGACGTGCTTGGCTTCGGTGGGGGCATTCCGATCGTCGGAACGTTCGATGAAGGAATGGCTCATCAGCCGACGGCACTTCTGATCGGCATTGCGCCGCAGGGCGGCCGCCTGCCTGACGATTGGCGGGCGGTGATCAAGAGCGCGTTGCGAAACCGCATGGATGTCTGGAGCGGGCTTCACACCTTCATCGGCGAAGACGTCGAGTTCGCGTCGCTCGCACGGGAATTCGGCGCGACGATTCACGACCTGCGCAAGCCGCCGTCCGACATCCCGGTAGCCACCGGACTCGCGCGCGGCGTCGCCAGTACGATCATCCTGCCAGTCGGCGTCGACTGCAACATTGGCAAGATGACCGCCCAGCTGCAGCTGCGCGATGCCTTGCGAGCAGCCGACGCGCGGGTTGCCTTCGTGCCCACCGGACAGACGGGCATCCTGATCGAAGGGTGGGGCATTTCGGTCGATGCCGTGATCGCCGACTTCATCGCCGGCGCTGTCGAGCGGCTGGTGCTCGAGGCAGCGGAGGACGCCGACATCGTCCTGGTGGAAGGGCAGGGATCGCTAATCCATCCCGGCTACTCGGGTGTGACTTACGGCTTGATGCACGGCTCGCTGCCTCACGCGATGATCATGTGCGGGCAGCCCTCGCGCACCAGAATTACGAACAATCCGTGGGTCACCATTCCGCCGATGCCGGAGCTCATCCGCCTGCACGAGCAGGTAATGGCACCCCTTCGGCCGTCGCCGGTCATCGGCGTGTCGCTCAACACATTCGATCTGAGCGACGCCGACGCCCGCGCCGCCATCGAATCTTCGTCCAGGGAGACGGGGCTGCCGGCCACCGATCCGGTGCGCTACGACAGCGTTGCGCTGGTCGATGCGATTCTCGCCTTTCACGGGGCGCGCACGGCGGAGAGCGTCGGCGCGGCATGACCGAGTTCCGCCTGTACAACACGATGTCCCGTGCGGTCGAGGCGTTCACGCCGGCCGACGAGCACACGGTGCGCATGTACACGTGCGGCCCCACCGTCTACGACCCGGCGCACATCGGCAACTTTCGCACGTTCCTGTTCGAGGATCTGTTGAGGCGCACTCTGCGCCTTCGCGGGTGGAGCGTTGTGCAGGTAATGAATCTGACCGATGTCGATGACAAGATCATCGCGCGCGCCGACCAGCGCAGCCTGACGATTACGCAGGTCACCGAGCCGATCACGGAAATCTTTCACAACGACCGGGAGTTCCTTCGGATCGAGGCGGCCGAGGTGTATCCGAAGGCGACTGAGCACATCCCGGAGATGATCGAGCTGGTGCAGGAGCTTGAACGGCACGAGTTGGCCTATCGCGCCGAAGACGGCTCGGTGTACTTTGCCATCGGGCGGTTCCCTAACTACGGCAAGCTCTCGCGGCTCGACACGCGTCAGATCCAGGCGGGCGCCCGCGTCGCGACGGACGACTATAACAAGGAAGACGTACGCGACTTTGCTCTATGGAAGGCCGCCAAGCCGGAGGATGAGCGTGCCGGCGCAGCCTGGGACTCGCCGTGGGGCCTGGGCCGGCCGGGCTGGCATCTGGAGTGCTCGGCGATGGCTCGCAAGCACCTCGGCGATACGCTCGACATCCACTGCGGCGGGGTGGATCTGATCTTTCCGCACCACGAGGACGAGATCGCGCAATCTGAGGGCGCAACAGGGGCCGAGTTCTCACGGGTCTGGTGCCACGGGGAGTTCCTGCTGACCGACGGGTCGAAGATGGCCAAGCGCGTCGGGAACGTCACCACGGTCAGGGGTCTGCGTGAAGCCGGCATCGGTGCGGCGGCGATCCGTCATTTCGTTTTCGGCACGCATTACAGAAAGCAGCTCAACCTCACCGACGAGGGTCTGGAAGCATCTATCGGAGCAGTCCGCCGCGTCGGGGAATTCGTCGATCGACTGTCCGCGGCCACTGGCGGCACGCCGGCGCTGGG
>JBGTNB010000107.1:0-1769 GCA_041743285.1 Gemmatimonadaceae bacterium | reverse complement strand
TCCATGGCGTTCGGCACCCTGAGCCCGTGCCAGTGGACGGTGGTCTCCTCCCCGAGCCCATTCTCGACGGTGATCCGGAGGCGCTCGCCCTGACGCACACGGATTTCAGGTCCGGGGACGGTCCCGTTGTAGCACCAGGCGGGCGTCTCGCCGTGCGGCTCCGGCACGAGCCGCGTTCGTCCCGGTGCGGCTCGCAAGGAAAACTCCCGGACGCCGGCCGCCCGCGCGGGAAAAATGAGGCCAGGCAGTCCCAGGCTGGCGGCGCCGGCGGCGCACGCCTTCAGCAAAGTCCGGCGCGATAGCGCCGAGGTGATCGGTGACATGGTTCGCTCTCATCTGATTTCCGCTGTGCTTTAGGTGTGCAGACACGGTCTGCACATGCATCGAGCAGCGACCGCCCGCGCGATTGCCCGGGAAGCGCAGCAGGGCGCAGCGGTCGGAGAGCACCCCGACCGGCGTCCGATCAGTTGAGCGTTCGGGGAGGGTAGGGTTCGGGCGGGCCTGTCCGTCCGACAATGTCATAAAAGTCGCAAGCGGACGGAGATAAACCCGTCACCGTCGGAACGCTGCCCTCTGGGCTGAGATTGGCCAGAAGCGGAGCGCCGCAGACCATGTCGCAGCTGAGTCCGCCATCGTCGCCTTCGTTGTCGGCGCCGCAGCCCTGACAGTCGGCCATATCCATGGCGCCGCCATCGGCGAGCGCCATCTTGAGCGACATGGTGGTTGCGCCCGTCGCGTTCGCGACCGAGCCTACCGCGAATGCGGTGAGCAAGGCGAACACGAAGATCCTTACGAGCTTGGTCACCAGAAAACACATAGACTGCGGCAAGTAACCTGTCGAGTCCGCTGGCCCGTATCGACGCTCGGGCCGCCGCTACGCAACCGAGGTGACGGACGAGGAATTTGCGCTCATCGAGGCCTTGGTGCCGCCGGAGCCATCTGTCCGTCCGCGTGCCTTGGCACGATGCCGGCTGGGACGGCACAGTCTGCCGCGCGCTGCACCAAAACCTGAGTTGTTTGGCGCTCAACCGCATCGGCGCCGTAAAAGGCGATGAAGTCGAGGAACGGCAATCTGGCCGGCCTCTCGATTCGGTTTTCCTCGTCCACGCGTCGAGCGCCCCGATCGCATTGTTGTATCGGTGGGGCCGCGGGCCGCCGACGCTCCAGCGGCAGCGCTCTGGTCGCCCGGGACGGAGCCGGGTCACGGTCCTTCGATCATCTTTTTCCTCCCCGCTCAGGCAGCCCGCTCCCGCCCCACCTCCTCCGCCAGCTTGTCGAGCATCGAGCCCCAGCCGGACTCGTGGTTGGCCGGGATGTCGCCGCCGTCGAGGTAGGCACCCTGCTCGGTGAGGAGGAGGCGCGTGCCGGAAGCGGCGGGGTACAGCTCCACGGTCAACAGGCCGACGAACAGGCGCTTGCCGGCGCAGGTCATCGTGTAGGCCGAGACGATCCGCGCATCCTGGACGATGTCCTCGTAGTGCCCCTCGCTGAGGTAGGTCTCGCCGCCCTTCGGGCCGAAGCGGCTGGTATCGCCGCCGCCGACGCGGAAGTCGAAGCGGTCGTAGGCGATCTCCCAGCCCTCGCCGGGATTGCCCCAGCGCAGCAGCGCGTCTTTGCTCGACCAGGCGGCGAACACCCGCGCCGGCGCTGCCGCGTAGGTGCGCTCGATGGTGAAGTTGCCGTGGACGACGGTGCGCTCGGTCATGGCTCTTTCTCCTGTTTCGGCTCCGGCGCCGCCTCGGCGAGGTGGCCGCCCAGACGGTCCAGCT
>JBGTNB010000106.1:0-6370 GCA_041743285.1 Gemmatimonadaceae bacterium | reverse complement strand
CACGGATTCTTCGTCTGCCCGCCGTACCAACGGTCACCTTGCGCCAGTTCGCCCAGGGTGAGCTTTGCGACGAGCACCGCACCCGCCGCATCGAGCCGCTGCACGACCGCTGCGTCCTCGTCGATCGTCTGGTCGCGGTACGGCCCGGCACCCCAGGTGGTGCGGTAACCTTTGGTAGCCAGCAGATCCTTGGCGCCCCAAGGAATGCCGTGCAGCGCTCCGCGATAGTTGCCGCGCGCCAGTTCGGCATCCATCTCCCTTGCCTGACGAAGCGCCCGGTCCGAAGTGAGCGAGACCACACATTCCAGCTTGGGATCGAGCCGTTCCAACCTGCCGAGGTACATTCGGGTGAGCTGCTCCGACGTTATGCGCTTGGAATGGATCATCTCAGAGAGAACCGTCACCGGTGCGAAGGCCAGCTCCTCGAGCGATGCCGGAACTCGAGGCACTGTCACCGGTGAGCGTCTCATCGGCGGAGAGGTTGCCGGCATTGCCGTGGCGAGCGGCGCGTGCAGCGGACGAGGATCGAAGACGATGGCCGGCGCCACGGAGTTGGCGAGCGGAATGCCGTGTAGCGCCTCGATTCGCTGGGCCTGCTGCTTGAGCCCGTCTACCATCATCTCGCGCTCGGCCTCGTCGAACTCCAACCCCGCCAGCTCGGCGGCGCAGGCGATCGACTCACTCGTTATATCGGCGCCGGCCGCCACCTGGCCCCAGAGTACGCCCGGAAGGAGGGTCGTACCGAGCCCGACGCTGCTGAAATAGCCCATGAATGCTCGGCGGTCGTGAACAAGGCTTGGCATGGAAGCGCTCCGTGATGGCGATCGATGAGGTGTGGTCAGACGGATGTTCGGTTCGGGTTCAGACGTGCGCAACCGCTAATATTGGGAGGGCGGGATGCGGGAAGCGGGAAGAGGTGCGAAGTGCGAAGTGCGAAGTGCGAAGTGCGAAAGTGCGCCCCGGACTTCCAACTGGCGAGCCTCGCCCCCCGACCCACGACCCCGACCCTAACCCTGGCCCCTGGCCCCTGGCCCCTGGCCCCTAGCCCCTGGCCCCTAGCCTTAGCCCCTCGATGCCACGACTACCATTTTCCTCCCTGTCCGCCGACGCCCGCGTTTGGATCTTTGCCAGCGACCGGCCCGTTGGCGATGAGGGGTCGGAGCGACTGCTCAAGCAGGTCGATGAGTTTCTCGAGACGTGGCACGCTCACGGCTCGCCGCTCGCTTCGGGGCGCGAGTGGCTCGATCGCCGCTTTCTCTTGATCGCCGCCGATGGAGAGGCCGCCTCCGGGTGTTCCATCGATGGGCTGTTCCGGAGGCTCAAGAACGTAAGTGCAGAGATCGGAGCCAACCTGGTGACGAGCGGGCTGGTCTTCTACCGGGACGCCGCCGGTGACGTGCAGTCGTCGACCCGCGCAGGGTTCACCGAAGCGGCGTCGTCGGGCGCCGTCACGCCACACACGACTGTCTTCGATACCAGCCTGACGACTTTGGGTAATGTGCGCGACCGCTTCGAGCAGTCAGCAGGTGAATCGTGGCACGCGGCGCTGTTGCCTTAGACGCGCGCGACTGACGGTTGCATCTCATGTTAGTTAGGGAGCCAGCCACTCATCGCGATGTTCGGCAACGAAGCTCTCGTCGGTGAGGTGAGGGTACCGTCGAACTACTCGATCCAACTCCTCACTCTGCCCAGGCGATAGGCACTCGTCAGGATCCAAGCACCAGGTGCCCTTCATTAATCCCTGGCGTCGCAGCACCTCGTGGACACCGGGAATGCACCCAGCGAACCCGTGCCGCACATCGAACAACGCGCCATTCATGTCCGTCACCTCGGCCGCGCGCTGTAGCAACTCGGCCGGAACCGCATCGAGGACGCGCGCACGACGGATCTCCTCGAAGAGCTCGACCGCGGCTCTCGTCCATACCGCCCAGTGCCCCAGCAACCCACCGTGCATCACGAGCGGCGCGCCGCCCTTCCCCCCCGGGAATCGGGCGAGCAAGTCGTGAACGATCGAGTCGTCGTTCCCGGTGTACAGCGCCACGTCGCGACGGCCCGATTCCGCCACCGCGCGGATCACATCCAGTGTTCTGTACCGGTCAAACGGGGCGATCTTGATCGCTACCGCTTGTTCAATCTCGACAAACGCCCGCCAGAACGCCTGACCGAGCACGCGGCCGCCTACCGCGGGCTGTAGATAGAATCCGAATAGCGGAATCACTTCGCCTACTGCCTTGCAATGTGCTATGAGAACATCGTGGGTCGCCGAGTTAGGCAGTGCGGCAAGGCTTAGCAGTCCGGCGTCGTAGCCGAGGCCGCGCGCCGTGCGCGCTTCGTCCACTGCCTGTTTCGTGTCACCAGTCACGCCGGCGATCATCGCGAAAGGTCGCGGCGTATCGCTCAGCTCGGCACGCACAGTGGCGGCGGCCAGCGCAAGCACCGGCTCGTAGAGATTGTGCTTCGGCTCCCGGATCGCGAACTGCGTAGTGTGAACTCCTACGGCAATGCCGCCGGCACCTGACGCCAGGTAGTAGCGCGTTATCGCCCGTTGAAAGCGCTCATCGAGCCGGCGCTCGGTAGTGAGCGCAAGTGGGTGGGCAGGAATCACCTGTCCGGCCAGCAGCTGCCGGCGCAGCTCATTAGGCAACACTGGCCGGGCGATCAGAATTCGCCATCGCGCGCCTGAAAGTTCGTCGGCTTGCCTAGCGTGGCACCACCGCCAGCGATCCATCCGGCGGTCCAGTCAATGAGAGTGTTGGCGGAAACACTCGGTGGGCCGAACAGCGACATCGCACGAGATGCGTTGCTGAGCAGTGCGTCAGGCGCTTCCGTGCCGACGAACTTCGGCGTGCGGCCCAGTCGCTCGCCGAGTGTGAGTGCGACATCGCGTACGCGCAGCAATTCCGGTCCTGTTACGTTGATAACGAACGGCGGTTGGCTCGCGTGCATGAGAGCGCGGAGCGCCATCGCATTGGCGTCACCCTGCCAGATGACGTTCACGTATCCCATCGTCAGGTCGATCGGCGTGCCGTCCCGGACGGCGAGGGCAAGATCCGTCAGCACGCCGTATCGCAGCGCACAGGCGTAATTGAGCCGTATGACTCCGAGTGCCCCGCCGGACCTCTGGCAATGGAACTCGAACATGCGCTCGCGTCCAAGGCACGATTGCGCGTACTCGCCTAGGGGCGCCGGAGCATCGCTCTCGCTCGATCCGCCGGCGTGAACCGGCGTGAGCGGGTAGACGTTGCCGGTCGAGAACGCGACGATACGGGAGGCGGCGTAACGTTCCGCCGTGTGTGCGGGCACGAGCACGTTCATCGCCCAGGTGACCGCCGGTGCAGCGCTGGTGCCGAACTTCTGCCCAGCCATGAAAATCACGTTCGGCGCGTCGGGCAGCCGGTCCACCGCTCGACTATCGAGTAGATCGGCGCGGATCGTCTCCACGCCGGCGGCCTTGAGCGTGTTCTCGGTCGATGCGTCGCCGAAGCGTGACACGGCAAAGATGCGCCTTCCACCGTCGAGAGTCTCTGCCGCGCGTTGAACCATGCGCGCGAGCGACGGCCCCATCTTTCCACCGGCTCCCAGTATGATGACATCGCCAGGCGTGGCGCGCAGAGCATCGATCACCTCGGGCGTGGGGGCGCTCAACGCCGCCTCGAGCTGCTCCTCGGTGCGCGGCACCGCGGTTACCGCGCCTGACGACGTAACCCTCGTCAGGGTAATGCCATGTCGGTGCCCTCCAACAGCTTGTCTTATCCCTGAAAAGCCGCTTCCGCCCCGATGAAGCCTATCTTGCTGTGCGTGCCATCGCAGAATGGCTTCTTCACCGATCCCCCGCACCGGCAGAGTGAGAATCGGGGGCCGGGAATCGGAATCGCGTTCCCTTCATGGTCGACCAGGGCGAGCTCCGTGCCTTCGGCGAGCTCCACGCGGAATGGTCCGTTGTTGCGTACGGTGATCGTCAGGTGGGGCATTTGCTTTCGGGAATCGGGAATTGGGAATGATCGGGGGTCGCGGGTCGGGGGTCGCGGGTCGGGGTAGCGGGTCGCGGAAATCGGGAAGCGGGAATTGGGAATCGGGAATCGGAGGCTTTCGAGTTCGCGGCGGCTGGTCGGAGTTGCTTGTGGATCGTTAGTGAAATTCATGCTATGCGGACAATCTAATGCCATATTTTCCCTCGACCCTCGACCCTCGACCCTCGACCCTCGCCCCGCTACCCGCTACCCGCTACCCCGCGGCGTATCCCTTCAGCCGCGCTACGATCGCGTTGAGGCCTACTTCGCGGGCGCCAAGGCCCATGTTTTCCATAACGAGCGAGACGAAATCGTCGGGAATCGCCCGCATGACCGACGGTGGCTGGTCGTTGACCGCCGAGAAGATGATGGCGAGAAAGGCGGCGATCGTCGGTGACTGGCGAACGTTCAGGTCGGCATAAAAGTGGATGGTGCCGTCGCGCATCTCGGGGAAGATATCCACGCGCGTCTGGCACTCCGGGACGGTGAAGGCGGTGCGATCCAGCGCCTCGAAGCGCGGCGGCAGCGGCTCCAGTTTCTTGGAATACTGGACCAGTGCCTGCATCTTCTCTTCGCGCTCCATCGCCCGAAAGCGCGATAGAATGCGCGCGATTGACGGCGGTAGCGTTTCGAGCTCTGATCGGGTCATGTGGGCAAACTACCCAGTCGCCCGGTTTGAAGGCGAGTGCAACAGACTACCTACAATCAACCTGGAGTACGGTGAATGCCTACGCGAAAAGCGAGCGCAACGTGGGAAGGCGGGCTGAAGGGCGGGAAGGGGAGATTCGCCGGTGAGAGCGGGTTGAGCGGAGCCTATTCCTTCGGTTCGCGCTTCGACACAGCCGGTGGTTCGAATCCGGAGGAATTGCTTGCCGCCGCCGATGCGGCCTGCTACAGCATGGCGTTGAGTGGTGCCTTGGAGAAAAACGGCACACCGGCTGAGAGGGTCGAGACCAAAGCTGCCTGCACGCTGGAGATGGTCGGCGACAAGTCATCGATCACGACGATGAAGCTCGACGTGACAGCCAAGGTCCCGGGCGTCGACGAAGCGACCTTTCAGAAGCTGGCCGAGCAGATGAAGGAAGGCTGCATTGTTTCGCGAGCCCTGAAGGGGCTCGAGTTCGAGCTGACAGCGCGATTGGTGTGACGGGGAGGTTGTGAGAAAGCGGGAAACGGGAAAAGGGAAACGGGAAACGTTGGGGGATCGGGAATCGGGAATCGGGAATCGTACACTGAGTTCTTATCCAAGCCGACCGCTTTCGCCCCATTTCCGTTTCCCGTTTCCCGTTTCCCATTTCCCAGCGCGCCCTCGAGACTAAACTCGAACCCGACGAAAGTCCTTGCGCGTGCTTAATTGATCGATTAATTATGTCCTCATGACTTCCGCTCCCCCAGCACCTCGGGACTCGATACTCGACGCAGCCGAACGGTTGTTCGCGCGCCAGGGCTATGCGGCCACCACCATCAAACAGATCGGCGCTGACGCCGGCGTGAACTCGGCGCTGCTCTACTACTACTTCGCCGACAAGGAAGCGCTCTACCACGAGGTCCTCGCTCGGCTCATCAGCGGACTTGCCGCCGAAGGAATGCGCCGCTTGCGCGGGGTAGCCGATCCCGCCTCGGCCATCCGCGCGCTCGTCGAAGGCCAGGTCGAGATACTGCTGGCGCGGCCCCAACTACCGCAGCTGATGGTGCGCGAACTGGTGGATCATCAGGCGATGCACGCGCGGAGCCTCATCACCGAACACATGGCGGGGCTGTTCGGGGCCGTGTGCGAGGTGATTCGCGCCGGGCAGCGCGCCGGCGCCTTCCGGCAGGAGCTGGAGCCGCGTTATGCAGCGGTCTCCACCATCTCGCAGGTCGTCTACTTCTTCATTGCCCGGCCCGCGGTAGGGCTGTTGATGGGACAGGGTCCCGGCGTGCTGTCCGACGAGACGATGCGCGATTTCGGCCGGCACGCGGCAGGCTATTCACTGGCGGCGCTGTCGATAGGCGGCGGTGTCGCAACAAGCGCAGAGGAGAAAGACTCGTGAGGCGGAGAACGATCGCCGTGATAGGCGTGATTCTGCTCGCGGCTTGCGACCGCGAGCAATCGGAGCTCACGGCTCACGGAACTGTCGAGATCCGGGAGTTCGACGTCGCGCCGACGATGCCCGGGCGCGTAGCCCGGGTGCTGGTCGACGAGGGTGACACCGTAAGCGTGGGCGATACGCTCGCCGTCCTTACGCAGGCGACGCTCTCGTCCGATATCGCAGCGGGCGAAGCACGCCTGGCTACCGCGCTGGCGCGGGTGCGCGATCTGGAGGCAGGCGCGCGCCAGCCCGAGTTGGAGCGCGCACGCGCTGCAGTGAGCGCAGCGC
>JBGTNB010000105.1:0-1690 GCA_041743285.1 Gemmatimonadaceae bacterium | reverse complement strand
TGGTGGTGGCAGCTACCCGCACGCGCACCTGCGCCTGCCGCGCGAACTCGGCCAGCGCCTCCGGAAGGGGCTGAGCGGCAATCTTGAACCACTGTGAGAAGTCGCTGACCGGAGCGTGAGATTTCTCGGTCGCTGCCGCGTAGGGTGAGTGAGTGTCCCGTTGGGAGTTCATCTGGGCGTCGGCCGGACGATCGGCCAGAATGCAGCCGAGGGCGAGGACGGCGATCGGAATCACGGCGTTTTGGTGAAAGGGGATAAAGTCGTTCGGGATTGGGAACACTATATCCGGCAGCCGCTTGCCGGTCAATTCCGTGTTTTCCCTGATATAGGGACGCGAGCGAGCGAATCAGCCAGCTGCGCTCCGAGCGATGGTCCGCACGTGTAGCTCTGACCACGAACTGCTACACTCCAAATAATGCTTATCGAGACGGGCGTTCCTCTCGCATCTCGCATCTCTCACCTCGACCTATCAGTCCCTGTACGGATCGTGCTGACCGGCCCCGGCCATAACGACGATAAGCGGCCTTAGCGTGTGAAGCACTTCAATAGTCCCCTCCTGCGCGGAAAGCACTTCCGGCAGCCGCCGGTACACGTGTGGGCTCTCATCGACGCCGCCCCCCCGGAGAATCACGCCTTTCTCAAGCACCCACTCGTTCATCATCTCGCCGGACACCCGGCCCGGCGAGATGACCTGTCCGGTGCGGCGCTTTCGCTTTCCCGCCGCTGCCGTGCGCGACATAACGCGACCGGCTCCGTGCACGGTCGAGAACAGAGCTTCCCTCTGCGCAGTCGCCGTATCCTCGGCGTGGATTTCCTCCAGCGGTGTGCCGCGAACGATCACGGCGTCGTCGCCCATCGAACCGCCGATGAACCCTGATTGCCCCGGAAACGCCGGCGTGGCCCCTTTGCGAACCACGACCAGCTCCTCGCCGTGATGAACCTCCTTCCATGCGAAGTTGTGGTGGTTGTGCACCAGCTCGCGCTCGCGCGCACCCAGGATCTCGACCACCTTGCGCGCCACCCATTCGCGGCCGGCATACGCATAACGACCAGCCAGCGACATCAGCTCCCAGTAGTCGTGGCCCGACGGCGCCGCAAGATCGAGTAGCGCCTCGCGTTCGGGCACCCGCTCACCCCACGGCTTGCCTTGCGAGATCGCCAGGAAGGCGGAGGCGATGGTGTGGCCGAGTCCGCGGCTTCCGAAGTGGACTCCGATCCAGAGCAGTCCCTGCTCGTCGGCGAACACGTCCACGTAATGATTGCCGCTGCCTACGGTGCCGAGCTGCTGTCTGGCCTTTTCCTTGAGCGCCTGTCGATGCTTCGGCGGGACGGCCTCCCAGGCAGCATCGTCGAACAGCGGGTGATCCACCGGCGCATCGTCCGCTCTGTTGCTGCGGCCAATGCCGAAGCTTACCGTTGCCGCGATCTCGTCGGCGATCGATTGCAGGGAACCGCCGATCGCTTCCGGCGAATCGCCGAGGTCGGAGAGTAGTCGATCGGTGCGAATCGCGGCGTTGCCGCAAGCGATGTCGAAGCCGACTCCGACGACGGACACCTGGTCGCGATAGGCAGCGACACCGCCGATCGGCATGACGTATCCCACATGCCCGTCGGCCATGAGGGCGGCATCCACGGCGCGCGAACTTACGTCGTTGAACTGGATGATGGTTTGCTCATCGTGACTGCCGAA
>JBGTNB010000104.1:0-3174 GCA_041743285.1 Gemmatimonadaceae bacterium | reverse complement strand
AGGCAACACTCCGGGCTCAGTTAGGGGCTGAGAGGACATCTCTTGTCGAGGATAAACCGGAAAGGCGGCAATTCTTCAGTGTTCGGTGCAGTCGCGCTCCGATCGAGCCGAGCTCCCACAAGTCCTGTGACCACATAACGCCTGAAGTGAGCTGCGGGGCGACCAGGGCAGGACCTGGGCCGGCGTACGGCCGCCGGTCGCCCCGTCAGCTCCACTGAACCGTTAGGGCGCGGGAAAGAGAACACCGCCGGTCGGAGAGCGCAAGACTTAGCCTGGCGTGCCGGGAGCTCCTGCTATGGACGGGCGAATACGGACATAGCGCAGGCCGCTTGAAAAGAGAAGCGAGTCCGGAGTGTAGACGAACTTCTCACAGTAGACGTCAGTTAGCCCGCCGAGGCAGATAACCGGCAAACTGCGACACTGGGCCGGATCCGGCTCTCGCTGAAGGAAGCAAGCGGCGTCGCCACCGTCCCCGTGTCCCTGTCGCCAGTCCGCGCGCTCGGCAACCGCGTCCCGTGAGGCGTATCTGAGATGCCAACGGGTAATACGGGCGAGCCCCTGCGGAGGCCAAGGAATCACGCCAGCCGCCGTAGAATCGGCCGAGAGGCGAAGGGTGTCCCCGGCGAGGGCTGGCGGTGCGACGCGGAGCCAATCGCCGTAGAGCCCGATCGGCGCAGGAGGCGGTTGCGGAGCGAGTGTGTCGGCCACCGCGTTCGCCACATCGACCGAATCGGTGTTGCCGGTGCACGCGAAGGCCAAGAGTGCGATGACGAGAACAGATAGCCTCATGCGCTTGCTCTCAGGGTCTGGTGTCGCCCTAACGCTTGAGCTGAGCTGCGGGGCGGCCAGGGCGAAGCTCTGGCCGCAGAACGACCGTCGGCCGCCCCGTCTGCTCCAGCGAATCGTTAGGTGCCGCCATTGCGTTCTTCAATTTGCGTCCGCCGCCCCGGAGCGACCAGTCGAAGTAGCCAATCGGGTGCTCCTCGGGTCGCAAGTTCGCTTCGTAGGTTGGCCCGGCGAGTCGCGGGCTCGTACCAGGGCGCCTTAGCGGCCAATTTTGACTCGTTCCACTCGATCCATTTCACGGCCTGCTCTCGGTGCTGAGTGGGCACGCGGCGGAGCAGATCAATCTGTTCCGCAACGCAGCGGTGCTCAACTCTGGCACGCGTCGCATCAGTAGTGTGAATTCCGGAGCGTCTTAGTCGCGCGTGAGTCCCTTCGTGTACAATTGTAGACGCGGCCCATAGTGGCGGCTGCTCCAACAAGGTCTTCGCGTCAAACGTGATCGCCGTTGGCCACGTCCACCAGTAGCCCGCCGCTCCGAGAAAATCGCTGACGTAAAGCCGCGGTGAATCGGTGCGGATGCGTCCGAATCGGCGCGGATCGGCCTCCCGAACCAAGTCGAGCGCGCTGGCGACCGGGGGCAAGAGCGTGGCTGCGTCGTATGATTCGGAACGAACGTAGACGCGGAAGCCGCCGATGGTCGCCGTCGGGCGACCAAGTAATGCGAGCCGGAACGGGAGCAGGAGCGGAGCGAGAAGCCAACCGGGGACGGCGGCCGTGATTCGAGTCATGAAGGCTCAACACCAGTTATGAGCAGCACCGGAGTACACTGTGTACCTAACGCCTGAGCTGAGCCGCGGGGCGGCCAGGGCGCAGCTCTGGCCGCGGTAGGGCGGTCGGCCGCCCCGTCTGCTCCAGCGAATCGTTAGAAGGCGGACTCCTGTGGCGCAAGTTCTTCGGCCTCGCATCGCACATTGTAGAGGGCACGCACCAGCGGGTGTTGGACGGTGCGGCCCAGCGCACGGAGGCGACGCTTGCCGAGTCGTCGATCGATCATGGCCAATCCTCGATGCAATGGGCTTGGCGAAGCGAGCGCCTCATCTAAAGACATCGAGAGAAAACTCTCCAGATCGACCTTCGCGCGATAATCGTCGTAGCGAGCATCTTGGCGCAGGAGCGCCTCCGCCTGCTGATCCGCTTGATGAAAAGCTGCTTGGCCTGGCGCCGCCCCGCCGAGTTCGTCGCGGCGAATGTCAAGCAGCTCGGTCCCAAGTTCTTCCCGACGCTGGAAGTACGGCGCCGAGTCGAAGGAGACGATCTCGCGACCATCGAAAGTGATCCAGATACGTCCGAGCTCCTCGTTGGAGTTTCGATAGCGCGCTTGGTGGATGCCGACCCGCTTTTCGAGCGAGGTCGCGCGTAGGCTATCGAGCTGCTTTCGAAGCTTAGACCACTGCATGACTTCTTCTACGGAGATGAAGATCCGGAAGGCCAATCTCAACCGAGCGGCAGAGAGATGCTGCGAGTTGCGGGCACCAACAGATTAGCGCGACCTCTTGCCACATGTCCTTCTAACGCTTGAGTTGAGCTAGCAAGGCGGCCCAAGCGGAGCTTGGGGCGCCCACAGGGCGGTGGGGCCGCCTTGTCAGCTCCAACGAAACGTTATACGGCGGCCGCAAGGGACCCGCAAGCTATCCCACTGATGCCTCGGGCGTTCGGGATCCATTAGTGGGTCTTAAGCTCTTGAATCCCAAGGGTCAGGCACTCTCGGTTGCCGAGCAGGCTGGGGGTGTTCGGAGCCTCACGCCAAACATGCCGGCTTTGCTGAAGAGCTGCCGGCGAAGGCGCCACGGTGGATGTGGGGGCGATCGAGGTGAGGCGCCTCGGGAACCCTGCGCTCGCACGTGCCCGAGCAGCTGAGGAGGTGCCGGCGAAGGCACCACGATAGTCGAGGGCCGCGATCTCAGAGGAGCATTCGGAGCGAAGGCACCACACATGCTCGAGAGCTAGAGGGCTCGGCCTCGGTGCGCACCACGGCAGCCTGCGCGTTCGATCCGCTGCGGTGCTACATCGGGTGCTCGGACGCCGCACGTGGTTGAGTGCATCGGCGGCCGACGAGCGGCGCTCCACGATCCAACAGGCAACCGAGCGACTGAAGCGCAACGCAATGAGTGCCGCCACACGCACAAGAAATCAGCTATACGTCCGCGCGACCTTCACTCTTCTCCAGCAGCAGAGCGTACAGCCGTATAACGCCTGAACTGAGCCGCGGGGCGGCCAGGGCGCAGCTCTGGCCGCGGTAGGGCGGCGGGCCGCCCCGTCGGCTCCAGTGAACCGTTAGGCCTCATGCGACGCGAAACACCAGAGCGCGGGTATCGGGAAGGAGACAGC
>JBGTNB010000103.1:0-8488 GCA_041743285.1 Gemmatimonadaceae bacterium | reverse complement strand
CCAGCACTGGCTGGGCGTTGTGGGGCGCCTTACGCCTGGCTCGAGCGTGGAAGCGGCGCAGCGGGAAATCGACGTCCTGGCCGCCGAGCTGACACGGGAGCACCCGGAGACCCATCGCGGATTGAACTTTCTCATCGTCCCGCTTCAGGAATCGATGGTCGGGGACACGCGCACGCCGCTCCTCGTCCTGATGGCGAGTGCCGGCCTCGTGCTCCTCATCACCTGTGCAAATCTCGCCGGCGCTCTGCTCTCGCGGACTCTCTCGCGCCGCAAGGAATTCGCCGTCCGCATCGCGCTGGGCGCCAAGCGCGGCCGGCTTGTGCGGCAACTGCTGACGGAGAGTCTGCTCCTCGCGCTGTCAGGCGCCTCAGTGGGACTGCTGCTCGCTATTGCCGCGCTAGGCTCCCTGCAGAGGCTTGCGCTGCCGATGCTGCCGCCTTACGCTGAACTCGCGCTCGATTCCGGAGCGGTGCTCGTGACACTGGTAGTCGCGATCTGCACTGGCGTTGCATTCGGGCTTGCCCCGGCACTGGCCGCCGGCCGCTGGGAGCCGCAGGGCACGCTTCGAGAAGAGTCCCGTGGCTCGAGCGAAAGCGGTCGCACTCGACACCTGCGCGGCGCGCTCGTCGCGGCGCAGATCGCGCTGTCGCTCAGCCTGCTCGCCGGCACCGGACTTCTGGTGCGCAGCCTGTGGGCGATGACCTCCGCGCCGCTCGGGTTCCAACCCGATGGCGTGATGACCGCGCGCATTCAACTTCCGCAGGTGAGCTACCCTACGCCGGAAGCGCGCAGCGTGTTCTTCGAGCAGCTCGAGGAGCGGATCGCAGCGTTAGGCGGGGTGCGCGGCGTTGCCAGCGTGACGCAGATCCCTTCTCCCACCATGAGCAGCAACGTCCTCACGCTCGAGGGTGTGACGGCGGAGGGCGACGGCCCGACCTTCATACCCTACATGGCCGTTTCGCACGACTACTTTCGCACAATGGGGATCTCCCTTCTCCACGGCCGCACGTTCGGGGCATCGGACGTGGCTGACGCGCCGCCTGCCATAGTGATAAGTGAGACGATGGCACGCCGGTACTGGAGCGACGTCGGAAGCGCCGTCGGGGCGCGGATCCGTGTCAGCCCGCATACGGCAGAGCGGTGGGGCGTTATCGTCGGAGTGGTGGGAGACGTGCGCGTCGATCCGGCACTCCCCACGCCGGCACCCATGGCCTACGCAACCAACCGGCAGGACAACCTCTGGAACGGCCGCGACTTTCTGGTTCGCACGCAAGGCGATCCACTGGCACTGGTAGGCCCTATGCAGCGGGAGCTGGCGTTGCTCGATCCGGCGCTGCCGCTCCGTAATCCCACACCGTTGCGCGCTATCGTCGATGAGCGCTTTGCGAACCGCCGCGTTCCGGTCGTGCTCATGACCGCGTTTGGTGCACTTGCGCTGCTGCTCGCGTCGATAGGTGTCTACGCCATGTTCGCGAGCATGGCCGGCGCGCGCGAGCGCGAGTTCGCCGTCAGAATCGCGCTCGGCTCGAGCCGCGGCGCTATTGCGGCGCTGGTGCTGCGGCAGGGCGCGATGTGGATGATTGCCGGCGTAGTGGGCGCCGCATTCGGCGTGGTGGCAATATCGCGGATGTTGAGCGACCTGTTGTACGGCATCCCGCCGTTCGACATCGTGGCGATCGGAACCGCGGTAGGCATCCTAGTCGCCGGCTCGACGATCGCGCTGCTAGCTCCGGTTCGCCGCGCGACGAGTGTCGATCCGATCACGGTACTGCGCTGAGCGACTCGAGGGGGATATCGCAGCGCGGGCAGCGGCGCGAACTCAGGCCCGCTTCGGAATCCTCATCGGCCCGGGACCGGTAGTGCCGCTCTCTACCTCCCTCCCGCCGCCGTAGCGCGCTCAACCGCTGGCGAGCCTCGATCAACCTGGCAGCAAGCTCTGCCTTTTGAGATAGCTGGACATTATCCGCCTGAGGGTCGGTAGGCCAGTGGATTTCGGCGGCGCCGCGTGCTTAACCGCCTGCTTTATCGCCCCATGCAGCGCGAGTCATGGTGACGGGCATTTCGTCCGGTTGACACTGTTCCAAGTCCGTCACATACTAGCCTCCCCTGTTAGACGAAGTCTGAAGCCCCTTGCCAAGCCCTGACCGCGGTGGAGCGTGCGCCCCCCCGTTCCGATGCCAGGGCGTTGGGGCGTCAGGACTGTCCCTCCCCCGAGTCAGTGTCGATGCGCGAGTTCTTCCTGAAGCCCGTCTTCCAGGTTCGCGACGATTCGTACGGCTGGTCGGACGTCGCGCTGGCGGCGGTGGTCTGGGGCGATTGGGAGCGGCTGCGGCGTGAGGTTCGCGAGGGACTGGCATGCCTCCATAGTTACAGGGACTCCGGCCGACCGCTTCCCGAAGAGGAGATCGACGCCGCGGCGGCGGATTTTCGTTACGAGCGCGAGCTCATATCGGCCCAGGAAACGGAAGCGTGGTTCTCGCGCTGGGGCATCAGCGCGAGCCAATGGATGGGGTATATCCGCCGGTCGGTGCTTCGCGCCAGGCTGGAGGACCGGCTGCCGGAGCTGCTCGCCAGGCATCCCGTGACTGACGCAGAAGTCGCCGCGGCAGCGGGAGTCGAGGCGATCTGCTCCGGAATGCTCACCCGGCTGGCGCCCCGTCTCGCTGCTCGCGCGGCTGCATACGACAACATGCGTGGCGCGCATCAGAATGGCGGCCCGCTCTACACCGACCAGGATGTGGCTGGCGCACGGCGCGGATTTCCCAATGATGTGCAATCGTTAGGAATTGAGATCGATGATGCTACGCTGGATGCCTGCGCGACGCGGCTTGCCCGTGCGGAGCTCGCGCTGCGAGACTTCCGTACGGCAGTTATTACCCCTCGTGCGGTCGCCGATCAGATCTCGGCCCATCATCTGGAATGGATCCGCGTCGCCTATCAAACGCTCATCTACCCGGCGGAGGCAATGGCGCGCGAAGCTCTGCTCTGCGTGCGCGAGGACGGGATGGATCTCGCCGACCTCGCCGCGGCAACGACGGTGGCCGATCTGCGCGAGGACGAGCGGTGGATAGGCGAGGTGACCGGTCCGATTCACGCCGCCCTGCTCGGCGCCCGCGCCGGAGAGGTGATGGGGCCCTTCTCGATCGGGGGCGGACACGGGCTGATTCGCCTGACCGACAAATGCCTCCCCTCCGCCGAAGATGAGCAGGTTTGCAGCCGGGCCGAGACGGCGGCGCTGCAGCGGGCTCTCTCCAACGAGCTTCAGACCCGCGTACAATGGCTGACCACGATCTGACGATGACTCACGCCAGCCGAAGCCGATGACCGACACCCGCTCGGTACTGCAGGACCTGCCGCTGCTGCGGATGCTTCCTCCTGATGCGCAGGAGCTCGTCCGTAATGCCTTCACGCCAGTCAGCTACTCGTTCGGTTCGTCCATCGTCAGGCAGGGTGAGCCAAGCGACGGTTACTACGTGCTGGTGTCGGGCCGCGCGCGCCTCGTCAAGCTCGGCACCGGCGGAGATGAGATCTCGTTGAACGTGCTCCGTCCTGGCGAGGGCTTTGGCGAGATGGGGCTGCTCGACGACGCCACTCTGGCCGCCACCGTGCGCGCCAGCAGCGACGTGGAAGTGCTGCGACTCGACAAATCCGTGTTCGATGCCCTGGTGCGCAGCCGGCCGGAGATCCGTCATTTCTTCGAGCTGCAGATAAAGCACCGCCATCTGCAGAGCTTTCTGCGGGAGTTCACGCCCTTCGCCAGCCTGCCTGCCGAGACGGTGCAGGCGCTGATAGCGACGCTCGAGCCCATAACGTTCGGTGCCGGTGAGACCGTGTTTCGTGACGGCGAGGATCCCGGACCGCTCTACATCGTCGAAGAAGGCCGGTTGCGCGTATTTACCGACTCGAACGGCCGGAAAAAGAATGTCGCCTTTCTACGAAAGGGCGATTTCTTCGGTGAGGTCTCGGCATTTACCGACATGCCGCGCACGGAAACGGTAGAGGCGGTGTCGGAATGCAAGCTGCTGGCGCTGCTCCCGGAAACCTATCGCGACCTATTGGAGGAGCACCCGGAATTCCGCGCGCAGATAGAGCAGCGGCTGCCGGCGTATGCGTCGCGGCACACCGCGCTTTTTCCGCTGGACTTTGCGCAGGAGATGCTGCCGGCCGAGGTAGCGGTGCACGACAAGGTGGGGCCGGACCAGGTGCAGTACACCACCGAGTGGTCGACCGCCGAGGCCGAGGCGATGCTGCGCGGGCTTCGAAATGGGAAGGCGGCGGCGACTCCGGAGGCGCCGTTCGCCGAGGACGGCCGGTTCATCAAGCACGCAAGGCGGATCCGCACCTTCAAACACGTTCGTCAGGTCGACGAGATGGATTGCGGCGCGGCAAGCCTGGCGATGATCTGCCAGCACTTCGGAAAATCGGTAAGCCTGGCGCGTATCCGTCAGCTGGTCCACACCAGCCTCGATGGCACGAGCCTGAAAGCGATATGCTCGGCAGCGACGGAACTCGGGCTGGCAGCACGGTCGGTCAAGTCGTCGTCGCGGTGGCTCAAGTCAATGCCTCTGCCGGCGATCGCTCACTGGGAAGGCAACCACTGGGTGGTGTTGTACGACGTGACCGACACGCACGTACGCATCGCCGACCCGGCGACCGGCCGCCGCCGGATGAAGCGCGAGGACTTCGACAAGGCGTGGTCCGGCTATGCCGCGCTGTTCGACTATACCGCCGAATTCGAGCATGCGCCCGAGGCCAAGTCGAGCACCGGATGGATCTGGCCGTTCGTAAGGCAGCACACCGGTATCGGGTTGCAGGCAATCGCGCTCGCGATAATCGTAAGCGCGTTGCAGATGATTCTGCCGATCTTCACCCAACTCATTGTCGACCGCGTGCTGGTGGACAACGATCCGGGTCTTCTGCGGGTGCTCGTCTTCGGCATGCTTGGCGTACTGGTGTTCATGATCGTCGGGCTCACCGTGCAGCGCTACCTGCTCAGCTTCATCGCCGTTCACATTGACACTTCCACGCTCGACTACCTGACGAGGAAGCTGCTGGCGCTTCCGATGAGCTACTTCAATACCCGCCGAACCGGCGACATCCAGCGCCGGCTGCAGGGTATCAGGCAGGTTCGCGAATTTCTGGTGCAGGAAGGGGTGGCGGCGCTTACCGCGGTGGCGCAGCTGGCGGCGACGCTCGTGCTCATGCTCATCTACAGCCCCAAGCTGACGCTGATTTTTCTCAGCCTGACGCCGCTATACGCCGCACTGATGTTCTTTTCCGCACGCTGGCTCCACCCGGTCTACGACGACCTGGAAAAGGCTTTCGGCAAGTATTCCTCGCACCAGATCGACGCCATCAAGGGCATAGAGACGGTGAAGTCGATGGGCGCCGAGATGGCGTTTCGCGACATCATGCTCCACGAGTTCACCACTGTCGCCAGAAAGCGCTTCAAGGCCGACTTCACGGCGCTGGCATACAACGGTGGCATCCAGATGCTCACCGTGCTCTCGCTCATCCTGTTTCTCTGGGCGGGCGCGCTGGAAGTAATGAACGGGAACATGACGATTGGTGCGTTCGTCGCCTTCAACACGCTCGTCGCCCTCGCCAACGCTCCGATCATTACCACGCTGTCGCTCTGGGATGCCGCGCAGCTCGTGCGCGTGCTGCTCGACCGGCTGAACGACGTGTTCGAGCAGGAGCCGGAGCAGGGCAACGACCATTCGGCGCTGCTGCCGGTGCGCACGCTCGAGGGACGCATCCGGTTCGAGAACGTGACTTTTCGATATGGGGGCGCCGAGGCTCCGGCGATCCTCGATAGCCTCAGCTTCGAGGTGGCACCTAACAAGAAGGTCGCTATCGTCGGGCGCAGCGGATCGGGAAAGACAACGCTCATCAAGTGTCTGTCGGGACTGCTCGAACCCACCGATGGCGCAATCTATTACGATGGGATAGAGCTGTCGCGGCTCAACTACCGCGACCTTCGAAGAAACATCGGCTTCGTACTACAGGAGAATCACCTCTTCGACGACACGATCGCGCGCAACATCGCCTTCGGCGAGCAGGAACCGGACACCGACGGCGTCATGTGGGCGGCGCGTGCGGCCAACGCGCACGAGTTCATCGAGCGGCTGCCGCTCGGCTACGACACGAAGATCGGTGAGTCAGGCCTCTCGCTGTCCGGCGGACAGCGGCAGCGCGTCGCTATCGCGCGGGCACTGTACCATCGACCGCCCATCCTGGTATTCGACGAAGCCACCTCCGCGCTGGACAGTGAGAGCGAGCGCGCGGTTCAGGAAAATCTTTCCCAGATACTCGAGGGACGCACCGCGTTCATTATCGCCCACAGGCTCAGTACCGTGCGCGAGGCCGATTCGATAATAGTGATCGAGAAGGGCGCCATCGTCGAGCAGGGAACGCACGACGATCTGCTGGAGCGTAAGGGGTTGTACTACTACCTGTGCAGCCAGCAGTTGGGACTCTAAGACCGCAGGCCGGCAATGAATCCCGGCGTTCGCCAGAGTGACCGAGCCGTTCCCGGGTCGGAGCCATCGGAGGACTGAATAATGTCGCCAGCACCGCTCGACAACGAAGTAGAGAGCGCGCCGTACCTCGACGCCAAGCCGCCGCATTGGGCGGCGCGGGGGCTGGCGTATTTCGTCATCGGTCTATTCGTCGTCTCGCTCCTCGGGGCGGTGCTCATCGATGTTCCCGAGACTGTTTCCGGACCCTTTGTACTAGTGTCGTCAGGCGGGAGCGATCCGGTGCGGTCGCCTCGCAAGGGGCAAGTCGTTGCGGTCCGGGTTCTCGAGGGTGAAACCGTGAATCGCGGCGATGCCCTGTTCGTGCTGCAATCCGAACCGTTAGGCGACCGGCTCGGCGAGTTGGCCGCCCTCCAGGCGCAGCTGCGGGGATCCGACGGCGCGATGCGAAACCAGCAGAGCGAATATGAGGATGCCAGGCGTGCCGACGAGCAGCAACGCGCAATGCTGCAAAGCCGGATGGCCTCGCTCGAGCGTACGGTGAACCTGAAGCGTGAGCGTCAGCAGGTAGCCCAGCAGCTCGCCGACAGCTATCGCGCCGGTTACGAGCGCAAGGAGTTGAGCCTTGCCGAGTACACGCCCGCCTTGCTCGAGTCGCAGGAGCTGGCCGAAGAGCTGGTCACGTACGAAAACGAGTACGCGGAGACGCGCGCGACGATCGACAAGATGGGACACGAGATGGCTGCCCGCGCCGCCGCGCACAGGGAGAGCGCCCGTGCGCTGAACGAAAGCCGGGAACGGATGCGGATTCGTATCGCCACCCTCGAGCGGGACCTGGCGCATAGCGACAGTGGACAACTCCACGTACAGGCACCGTGCGCCGGTACGGTGCTCGAGCTCAAGGTGAGCACAGCCGGGGCCGTGGTGCAGGAGGGCGACGTGTTGAGCGAGGTCGCCTGTTCGGGGCAGCTTCTGCAGGCGGAGCTGGCGGTGCCTCCCGGCGCGGTTGCCCGCTTGAAAGCCGGGCAGGGAGTGAAGATGCTGTACGACGCATTTCCGTACCAGCGTTATGGGGTGAGGCACGGACGAGTGCGTTGGGTGAGTCCCGCCGGCATCGCAGCTCCGACCGGATCGACATCATTCCGCGCCCTGGTTGACCTGGAAGATGAAGGGATCAAGGTCGATGGCCAGCTGCGGCCCTACCTTCCCGGTATGGGCGGCGAAGTGCGCGTCATAGTCGGCCGGCGATCGCTCGTCAGTTATGCATTCGAGCCGATCCGCCAGCTGCGCGAGAGCATGGCTGAAACTCCTTCGAGCGAGTCATGAGAGACAGCGACGGCGGAATCGACCTCGTTCGCGATCCCCGCTGGCCAACACCCGGTGCAGGCGTGCAAGCGGTAGCTGCCGAGCGCTACACGCTCGAGGATTTCACTACCGATGATCCGGAGATGCGCGCCTGTCTGGAAATGGCGCGTGTAGCCGCGCGCACCGAACTGCCGATTCTCATTCTCGGCGAATCGGGCACGGGCAAAACGCTGCTCGCGCGCGCCATTCACAACACCTCGCCAAGGGCAGGCGCGCCGTTCGTCGCATTCAATGCCGCGGCGCTGAGCGAAACGCTGGTCGACAGTCAGCTGTTCGGCCACGAGCGCGGGGCATTCACCGGGGCGACCCGGAGGGTGAAGGGCAAGTTCGAGCTTGCGCACGGCGGAACGTTGTTCATCGATGAAATTGCCGACATGGCGACGTCGGCTCAGGCCAAGATCCTTCGCGCGGTGGAGCATGGCGAGTTCGAGCGTCTGGGCTCCGAGACGCTGCAGAACGCAGTCGTCAGGCTCATTTCAGCGACGCACCTGCCTATTCATCGGTTCATCGGCTCCGATCATTTCCGCCGTGACCTTTTCTACCGCATCAGCGGAATCACAATCCACCTTCCGCCGCTGCGCGAGCGTCCGGGCGACTTGCGAGCGCTGATCGCCGCCGAGATCGCCAATGCCAGCCGGAATCAG
>JBGTNB010000102.1:0-2328 GCA_041743285.1 Gemmatimonadaceae bacterium | reverse complement strand
TCGGGCTCGGGCAAGTCGTCGCTCGCCTTCGACACCATCTATGCCGAAGGGCAGCGGCGGTACGTGGAGTCGCTCTCCGCCTACGCCCGGCAGTTCCTCGGCCTCATGGAGAAGCCGGACGTAGACTCGATCGAGGGACTGTCGCCGGCCATCTCGATCGAGCAGAAGAGCGCGAGCCATAATCCGCGCTCTACCGTGGGGACGGTCACCGAGATCTACGACTATCTGCGCCTTTTGTACGCACGAGCTGGAACGCCGCACTGCCCCAACTGTGGCAAGCCGGTTCGCCGGCAGAGCGCCAGCCAGATTGCCGATAGCGTGCTCACCTGGCCCGAGGGCACCCGGCTCGAGATTCTCGCGCCCCTCGTCCGCGGCCGCAAAGGCGAGTTCCGCGATCTGCTCGAGGGCGCACGTACCGGCGGGTTCATTCGCGCCTACGTCGACGGCAAGCTGGTGGAGCTGGCATCGCCGCCCAAGCTGGCGAAGACGCACAACCATACGATCTCGGTCATCGTCGACCGGCTCGTGGTCAAGCGCGACGATCGCGGCCGCCTCACCGACTCCATCGAGACCGCCCTCAAGGCGGCCGACGGCCTGGTCGAAGTCGTCCGTCACGCCGAAGGCCATGCCGAGCCGCACGTCTTCTCCGAGCGATACGGTTGTCCCGAGTGCGGTATTTCGCTGGCCGAGCTGGAGCCGCGCCAGTTCAGCTTCAATTCGCCGTATGGCGCCTGCGGCAGCTGCGGGGGACTCGGCACCCGCCGCGAGGTGAGTGAGGGCCTCGTGTTAGGCGACGGCCGCATCTCTATCCTCGAGGGAGTGATTCTTCCATGGGGCGAGCCGGCGGGATATCTGCGAAAGACGCTGCTCCCCGCGCTTGCCAAACATCTCAAGTTCGATCTGAACGCGCCGTGGGGCGATATACCGGAGCGGACCCGCCAGGTGATCCTCCACGGCCTGCCTGGCAAGAAGAACGTGCTGCACGTGGAGAGCGGCGGCCGGCGCGATCACGAGGTCGTCTGGAACGGCGTGCTGGCCAGCGTTCAGCAGCGTTATGAAGAGACGAGCTCCGACTCCGTGCGCAGCGAGCTTCAGGCGTACATGGTGGAAGTGCCATGCGACACGTGCGGCGGAACGCGGCTCAAGAAAGAATCGCTGGCAGTTACGATCGGTGGCCGCAACGTGGGGGAGATCGTCAGGCTGTCGATCCGGGAAATGCTGGACTTCGTCGCCTCGCTGCCGGTGCGCCATAACGGCAAGGCCGGACTCGACCCCGACATCGCCGGTCCGATTCTTAAGGAAGTGGCCGACCGGCTCCGCTTTCTTGTTGAAGTGGGACTCGACTACCTCACTCTGGGGCGAGCCGCTGAATCGCTGTCCGGCGGCGAAGCGCAGCGCATCCGCCTGGCGACGCAGATCGGTTCCCGGCTGGTTGGGGTGCTCTACATTCTCGACGAGCCGTCGATAGGCTTGCACCAGCGCGACAACGCGCGGCTGCTCGCCACGCTGCGGCAGCTTCGCGACCTGGGCAATACCGTAATAGTGGTCGAGCACGACGAAGAAACAATGCGGGCGGCGGATCATCTAATCGATCTGGGGCCTGGCGCAGGGCGGCATGGCGGCTTCATCGTCGCCGCGGGCTCGGTCGCCGATGTCGAGCACGATCCGGCCTCGCTCACCGGACTCTACCTACGAGGCGAGAGGGAAGTGCCGGTTCCCTCGCGCCGTCGCCCGATCGATACGGCCAAGATGCTTCGCGTGGAAGGCGCCCGCGAGCACAACCTGCAGGACATCACCGCCGAGATCCCGTTAGGCGCGTTCGTCGCCGTCACTGGCGTTTCCGGCTCGGGCAAGTCGACGCTGGTGGAGGACATTCTGCACCGTTCACTTGCGCGGCACTTCTACAGGGCTCGCGTGATTCCCGGCGCTCATGACCGCATCACCGGCCTGCAGCACATCGACAAGGTCATCGACATCGATCAGAGCCCCATCGGCCGCACCCCGCGCTCCAATCCGGCGACTTACGCCGGCCTGTTCACCCCGATCCGCGAGCTGTTCGCCGAGCTGCCCGACAGCAAGATCCGTGGGTACGGTCCGGGCCGGTTCTCGTTCAACGTGAAGGGAGGGCGGTGCGAGGCGTGCCAGGGCGATGGCCTGGTGAAGATCGAGATGCATTTCCTTCCCGATGTGTACGTGCCGTGCGAGGTGTGCAAGGGACGGCGCTACAACCGCGAGACGCTCGAGGTGCGCTTCCGCGGCGTCAGCATCGCCGACGTGCTGGAGATGACCGTTGAGGACGCGCTCGACTTCTTCCAGAACCAGCCGCGC
>JBGTNB010000101.1:0-12170 GCA_041743285.1 Gemmatimonadaceae bacterium | reverse complement strand
GCGCCGGTGAACGACAGCCGCGCCGCAATGCTCGCCGCCAGTTCCACGACGGCTGGGTCTGGCGCGAGGGCGAAGTCGCGCGCTAGACGCGCTCGAAGCGCGTCGTATGCCTCCAGCGCGCGCCGGTCGGCCACGCGAGTGCCTGACGCCTTGGTCGCATTCAGGACATAAAGTGCCGCGTCAGACGATAGCGGCTCCACATCGAGCCAGCGCGCGCCCACCGCAGCGCACGAATCCCAGCGTCGCCCGCGCGCGAGCGCCAGGCACTGCTGCTCGCAGGCCTGGAGAAACATTGCCTGCAAGCGTGCGCGCTCGCGATCCGCCCAATGGTCGAACGAGGGCGCGCCGCTAACGTGAACTGCCTCGAGGAAGGGCCCCTCATACAACTCCAGCACTCGGCCGACGTCGCGAGCCGCATGCGCGGTGGCGAGCTCCACCGCGTCCACGACGAGCGGAATCTCCTCGCTCAGCTCCACGGTGGCTTGACGCGTGGCAACCGCGGCTCGCCCGAAGACGCGCCGGAGATGTGAGAGTGCTTCGCTCAGGGAGTGTCTCGCCCGCGCTTCCTCCTGGTCCCCCCAGAACATCTCGATCAGAGTGTCGCGCGAAACCGACCGGCGCGCGGTGCCGGAGCCTGAGACGGCCAGCACCGCGAGCAGCGCCAGCTTCCGGCGCTGCTTGGTCAACCTGGTCGCTTCATCCTCGGCCGAGAGAAGTGCGAGCCGTCCGAGCGTGATGAGCCGGAAGTGCTTCTCCTGCACCGTATTGAAAGATTGAGAACCAGTTGAGGGAGCGCCATCAGTTTACTGCTGAACACCAAGGTAACGTCCGGCCTCGCCGGCGCCAGCTTATCGATAATTCGTGCCGCCCCTGGACTGCACACACAGCGGAGATGACGATGATGACGAGCACGATGAAGGAGAGCACGCACCTGCTGTCGCTCATTGCGACCGCCGCACTCCTCACGAGCTGCGGCGGCAACGGCCCGACGCCTCCCAACCCCAATGGCTCGTCGTTCTCGGCTACGCTCGCCGGCGCCGTCAACGGCTCGTTTACCGGGAACGCCGTCTTCACTTCGGCCGGCGTGGCTGGCTTCGGCATCGTCCTGGCCACGGAGGCGACGACCGGCCAGAACGTGACGATCTCCTTCCAGCGCGCCAACAGCGCCCCGCCGGGCACGGGGGGGTACGAGCTCCTCGATCACACCGATCCAGACCCCGACCCTGAGCCCACGGCGGAAGATTTCCGGGCCGTCGTCTTGCTCACCGGTCCCTCCGCCTCCGGAGCCCTTCTCTCGACATCCGGAACTCTCAATATCACCGCGGTGAGTGGCAGCCAGATCGATGGGACCTTCCAGTTGACGGCGGTCGGTCCTGCGCCGCCTGGGAGCCAGACGCCGATGCAGGTCACCGCCTCCGGCTCGTTCGTCGCCACCGTCACGACCCCCCCGTAGCGGCGGCGCCGCGTCGGCGCCGCTCGGGCGTGCTCTTCAATCGAGGCTGTGTAAGGCTACAAGCGCGGCACCTCGACCACCGACAATTCCAGTGCGTTCGCGAAAGCGGCACGGATCGGCGGTTCGTGGGGCGCGTACAGGTGGAACGGCCGCCTCTACTCCTCGGAGCTCGACCGCGTTTTCGACATCCTCGAGTTGGAGCCTAGCGACCAGCTTTCGAAGAACGAGATCGGGGCGGCGAACCTCGTCCGGTCGGGCAGTACAATCCCCAGACGCGCCGAGGATCGAGTGGGCCGGCCGCATTCCCCGTGATTCGCTCCTACCTCGACTAGCTGCTGCGCGGGAGCGGTAGCGGACGCGCTTCGTATTGGCCACTATTGCCCCGAGTGCTTCGTGGCGGGTGGCTAGCGTCCGCGTAACCCCGTAATTGCATGCCGCAGAGCGTCGAGACCTGCTCGTGAGTACGCCATAATCAACGTCAGGATGTCGAGTCATGACGCTCCGCGATGATGAATTCAAAAACGTACTGGTACGCGCGTCAGAGATAGAGCAATCCGAAGAGATTAGACAGGCCGAGGTCGAGTTGTTGATGGCAGCGGCGCAGGAGGCCGGCATTCCGAGAGCAGCAGTGGAGCGCGCTCTTCGCGAGCGCCTGCTCCTGCCAATGAAGCCCCCGACGTCAGGCCAACTGACCTTTGCTCGGTCGGCGGATGACAAGTACTACGTGGCCGAGGTGCTTCGGGCGTCATCTGAAGGCTTTACGGTGCGCTTTCTCAAGGGAAGTGAGCACACCGTACAACTCGATGATCTCCGTCCGTGTTCGTTTCTTCCCGGCGAGCGTGTCGTCGTAAACTGGCCGTGGTGGGGGCCGTGGACGTGCACCGTGCTGAGTTATGACATGGATTCGCGCCGTGTCACGGTGACCGATGGGTGGGGCGAGACTCACGATTTCCCCATTGGCGACGTTTGGCTCGCTCCCCGAAAGGCTCACGGTTCTCGAAGAGCGCGTCTTGGCGCAGCTTTGGTGGCCGCCGCGCTAGCGGGAGCCGCGATCGGGTCAATCGTGACTTCCCTATTCGCAAGATGACCGGCAGCGTGCACTGCACGCCATGTGTGGGCCTTCCTCATTCAATTCCAACTCAGTTCATCGTTATGTCGCGCCGAGCACGGCTCGTCCCGCGTCGATAATTCGAGCACAATCGACCACCTCCGTCCCTCTTTTCATGAGTCAATGCCGATGACTGCCACCGCGCTGGAATTGTACGCCGATCTGGATCAGGAGCTCGCTGCCACGCGGCGTGTGTTGGAACGCGTTCCGTTCGAGCATTGGGAGTGGAAGCCACACGACAAATCGTTCTCGCTAGGGCGCCTGGCGACGCATTTAGCCGAGCTGCCGCGCTTCGCCGAGGTGATCGCGAGCACCGACGAGTTGGACATGGCCGCCAATCCGTTTCCGACTTCACGCATCGCCAACAAGGAGGAGCTGCTCGCGCTGTTCGACGGGCGGGCTGAGACTATGCGACAGGTCGTTGCTTCACTCGATTCCAAGCAGCTCGCTCAGAAGTGGCGGCTCAAGATGGGCGACATGGTGTTTCTCGACGCTCCACGGTCACTCCTCCTCCGCCAGCACGGGGTCAGTCACCCGGTGCACCATCGGGCGCAGCTCACCGTGTACCTGCGCCTGTTGAACGTCCCGGTGCCCGGGCTCTACGGCCCGTCGGCCGACGACGCGTAAGGTCACTCCCGCGCCTAACATGCCCTCGTACCAGACGAGGAACGCGGGCGGTCAGGCAGCCGCTCATTCGCATCCACTGTGAAGACAGGCAGGGACCAATGGCGAAAGAGCCGGCAGAGAGACAACTCACCCTGTCAGTTCTGACTCTGAAGACGGTCATCGTCCATACGATTACCTATTTCGCTGCCGGATTTCTGGCGTACACGCTTGGAGGGTACGAGAAGACATTTTCAGAACCACCTCTGTCCTATCTAATGCGCCCCACCTCGGATCCATGGGTAATGGTTGGCCCTTTACTGCAGCCGATCCGGGGTGTCGTTTTCGCCCTGGCTTTCTATCCCTTGCGCAGCGTCCTGTTCGCCCGAAGCCGTGGGTGGCTGATTCTATGGTGGCTGCTGCTCGCTCTCGGAGTGCTGTCGACATTCGGGCCAGCGCCGGGTTCGGTGGAGGGGCTGATCCATACGATCATTCCGCCGCTTGATCAGATCCTGGGTCTATGGGAAGTCCTCCTGCAGTCGTTTCTATTCTCATCCGTGCTCTTCTACTGGGTCAATCATCCCGGAAAGCGATGGCTTGATTGGACGCTAGGCATTGCGTTTTCCGTCGTGATGATACTGCCCTTGCTGGGGCTTCTACTCGCGCCATCATGAATCAGGCAATTCGGGTGAGTGACGCTGAGGAGAATGACGACCGCCATCCGGTGCCCATCTGGTCGGTGGATCCCAGGAAAGCGCCCTTCCCATTCCGCTTCCCTATTCCCGATTCCTCATTCCCGATTCCCGTCAATCAGCGCGGTGCGGCGCCAGCAATGCGTCGATGTGGGCCTTTAGCCACGACGCGGCATCGCCCTCGCGATGGAAAGCCCAGGTAAGCAGTGCCCCGCTCACCAACGCTTCGATGTTCCTGACGAGCGGCACGGCAGGAGTGCCGGCCGCGAGCTCCCCCCTCTTTTTGGCCGCGGCTACGAGCGCTAGCAGCTCTCGCCGCGTTTCGCGCGCGGTCTCGAGCAGATGCTCGCGCAGGTCCGGGTCCGTCAGATCCACCTGTAGATAGGCGAGGTTGCGCGCTAGCGCGTCAGGCGTCGCCGCCATGCTCGCCATGCAAGTAGCGTAGGCGCGAATGACCGCGAGCGGAGATCGGTGCGCCGAGCGGAGGCCGGCGAACAGCTCGCCTATGCCGCCGGCGAGCAGTCCCGCCATGCGCACCATCAGGTTCCGTTTGGAGCCAAAGCGTTGCACCAGCGCGCCCGCGGTCACCCCAGCCTCCTGGCCAATGAGACTGAGCGTCAGTTCGGAGGGGCCTACCCGCGCCATGACGCGCTGCGCCGCAGCGAACACCTGATCGTCGGAAACCTTTCGGGGCCGCGCCATCGGCGAACCTCCCCCTTGACCGTTTCTAAATGGGCGTTTAGTATCGTAACTAAATCACTATTTAGAAACGGAGGAGCCCATGCGCAAGGTCACCTACGGCGCTGCATGCAGCCTCGACGGATTCATCGTGGGACCGGGCGGGGCGATGGATTGGCTCCACTGGAGCGACGATGTTACCGCGCTGATGGCCGAGACGTGGTCAAAGACGGACGCGGTGCTCATGGGGAGAAAGACATATGAGGTAGCTGCCGAATCCGGGGGCGGCGGTGGGGGAGCCATGCCCGGCGTCGAAGGTTACGTGTTCTCCCACACTCTGGCGGAGCTCCCCGCGAGCGCCGGCACGACACTCGTCAGGACCGATGCGGGCGCGTTCGTGCACGAGCTGAAACGGGGGCCGGGCAAGGAGATCTGTGTGCTAGGCGGCGGCGAGTTGGCGCGTTCCCTCTTCGAGGCCGGCGTCATCGACGAGGTCGGCCTCAACGTTCACCCCGTTCTGCTCGGGTCCGGAGTGCCGTTCTTTCGCGACGCGGGGCGCGTAACGCTGGAGTTGGCCGAGTGCCGTACCCTCGACGGCGGCTGCATTTACGCGCTGTACCGGGTGCGGAGGCGGCGGCCCGGCCGGCGCACGGCGAAAGCTTGAGCGCCGCAGACCGAGACGGTCACTCTCCGGTCGGCGGCTGAACAAGGAGAATCAATTCGTTTAGCCGTTAGGGTTCGCGCTTGCCACGCCCGGCTCGAGCAGCGTTTGCGCACGAGCCAGGATATGCTCCATCTGCTCCTCCCGTTCGCGCGCCCATGCCGGCAGCTGGAGAGCCCCGTATCCCACTGCCGTCCCGCCCAATGCCAACAGAAGCGCGGGGGAAATGAAAGCCTCGGCGACCTGTCCGGACAGCAGCAGAACGATGAGCATGACGAGGCCGTATACCAGCGCGGCGATTCCCAAGGTCACTGTCGGAACGGCGCTCGCCTTGAGAGTGCCAAGACGGAAGCGATAGCCAGTCTCGGTAGGCTCGACGGCCGCATGCAGATTGCCGTTAGACCACTCGCGCAGGTCGCCGTGGGATGCCAACTTCCCGCGCGCCCTGAACGTTTCCCGCAGCTCCGAGACCAGTATGGCCCACTCGCGGTCTGTCGGAGCGCGTGGCAGGTCTACCGTCCGACCCACAGCGATTGGAAGTCCAAGGTATGTCCGGCGTGGCGATAGTTCCTTACGCTTGTCGAGCGCTCGAGCAGCGGCCTCTATCCGCTCCGGAGGAATTCCGACCTCCAGCCCTATTTCCTGCAGATCGCGGAGAGTGAGGTCGCCTCCGCTCGGAAGGGTCGATTCCGTGGAGTCGGGCGATTCGATAGCGTCGGCCGACTCGGTGGCCGCCTGGAAAATGGCCCTGACCTCTCTCTCCTGGAAACGACGCTCTTCGGTCATGATCCTCCCGACTTCCTGGTACCTCTTGTCGCCCGCATCACAGCTGTCTGCGCTTTACGCGTAGTACCATGGATATATACCTTCGAGCGTCGGCCCTTCGCCATATTGTGAGCCTGCATGCGGGCTCATCTCGCCACTGGGTGCAATGACCACGAGATCACCGCTGACATTTCTCGCCGGCAGCGCGCTGGTGCTGGCGTGTGCCTGCGCGCCGGGCATCGCCGGCGGTCGGGGTCCGCTATCCGTGCAGGCGATCGAAATGTCGCCCGCCGGACAGGCGATCGACCGCGTTATGCTTCGCACCGCGGCCGCCGAGCTGGTCGTCGAGAGCATCGCCCCGGCGCACGCCCAAGTTACGGCGCTGGCGAGGATGCTGGGTGGCCGGGTTGAACGTGAGGTAGTCACCGAAAGGTCGGCCATGCTCACACTGCGCCTCCCCGACGCCGTCCTCGAGGCCGCCTTGGACTCACTGGGCCAGCTTGGAGAGATGACGAGCCGCTCCGTCGCGGTTCAGGATGTCACCACCGCGGTGATTGACCTCGACGCACGCATAGCAAGCTTGACGGCCGCTCGCGACCGGTTGCGCCAACTCCAGTCACGAGCGGCGACGGTAACCGAGATCGTGGAGGTGGAGCGCGAGCTGGCGCGCATTCAGGGAGAGCTCGACAGCCTGCAGGGACGGCTGGCGCACCTGCGCGACGGGGCTGCCCTATCTCACCTGCACCTAACCCTCGAGCGGAAAGTCATCCTGGGCCCACTCGGCGTCGTGGCCGAGAAGGTGGGCTGGGTCGTCGAGAAACTATTCGTGTGGCGCCGCTAGCCCCCGAATTCACGCGCCTAACACAGAAAAGCAGCACCGAGGCCGCTCTCCGCGCTCGCAGCATTCAGTGACGGGGACATCGAGCAGCTCCTGCAGCAGACTCTCCATCGCTCGGCATACAGCCGGCTGTTCGCCTACCGCGGCGGCCAAGAGACATCCGAATCCCCGGATTTTCAGCGAGCCATCGCCCGTCTCCACCTCGTTAGGAGCGCCGAGCGTCCCGAGCAGCGCCGACGCCGCCTCGACGCGCTCTCGCACTGAGCCTTGCGGACGTGACCATCGGCCGGCCAGGCGGCGGCCGACGTTGCGCATGAAGTCGTCGAGCTCACTCTTCGACAGGCGGGCCCCGAGCTCCTGGAGGAGCTGCGTGACGAAGGGGACATAGGCGCGCGACAGCGCCTCGTCGACACCTGGTGCCAGCTCATACAGCACGGCAGGACGTGTCCCGCCCCGCTGCATCCCTCCCGTCTGCACCAGACCATCGCGGTGCAGCGCCCCAAGATGCGAGCGCACCGCATTGTACGTCAGCTGGAGATCGGCAGCGATCTCCGTCGCCGTGGCTGGCGATCGCCTCAGAATTTCTATGATTTGCCCTCTACTTCCCGAGGGCGAGCCCAACCGTAACTCATTGTCCCGCATTAACGTCCTCCGCACCACCCGGGGGTTAAATGGAGCAGATTTTGCAGTATTTCATTCAAATCTTGCAAGTTTGCGCTGTATAAGCAATCGTTCGAGCGAAGAGTTTTTCCATACCATGCCCGCGCGCGCGGAAGAAGGAGGTTGTCGACATGAGATGCAAGATGGTTGCTTCGATCCTCGGAGTCGGCAGGCAGGCAGCATCTTCGCGCTGGCTCGCTAGAACGCTCCCGGTTCTGGCAGGCCTCTCCCTGGTAGCATTCGTGGCCGCCTGCGAGCAGGACGATCAGCCCACTACACCGCCGTCGCCGTCCTCGACGGAACGGGCGCAGGGGCCGTTGAGCCCCCGGCTCGTGGAACAGGGCCGCGGGATCTTCCGGTTCGACGCATTCGGAGATGAGACCTTCTGGTCCGACACCCTGCGGATGCACGAGGTGATTCGCGGCACGGTCGGACCAGGGGTGAGTCCGGCGACGGCGCTCGGCGTCGGTCTCAAGGTCGACGTCGAAGCGCTCCCCGCAGCTTTGCGGGAGGCCCTTGCCGCCGGAACAGTCGATCTCGACGATCCCGCCACGACGGTCGCGCTCCTCGAGCTCGGCGCCGTGTTAGGCGTGGTCGGCGAGGTGGACGCGAGCCACACCCTCACGCGGATAGGGATTACCTGCGCGCTTTGCCACTCGACGGTCGACAACTCGTTCACGACGGGCATCGGCCGCCGGCTCGACGGCTGGCCGAACCGCGATCTGGATGTCGGCGCGATAATAGCGCTCTCCCCGGCGCTCACTCCAGGCCAGCGGGCCGTCTATCAGTCCTGGGGACCGGGCATGTACGACCCGCGGCTCAGCATCGATGGACAGAACATCCCCGTGGTGCTGCCGCCGGCGTTCGGCCTGCGTCACGTGGCTCGCGAGGTTTACACGGGAGATGGCCCGGTCTCGTACTGGAACGCCTACGTGGCGATTACGCAGATGCATGGCCATGGCCGCTTTGCCGACGAGCGCATCGGCGTTATGGTGAACAACCCACCCGATCTCGTTACCTCGAAGCTCGATGCACTCCGTGCCTATCAATTCAGCCTGAGAAAGCCCAGGGCGGCCGCGCGGACGTTCGACGAGGTCGCGGCGAAACGCGGCCGGATCGTCTTCAACACTACCGCGCGGTGTGCAAGCTGCCACCTCGGCGAGCTGTTCACCGACGTGAATGCGGGCCGTCTGCACACCGCCGCGGAAGTCGGCCAGGATCCCGCCTACGCCGCGCGCAGTGCGACCAAGTTGTATCGCACCACCCCCCTGCGCGGGCTTTGGAATCCTCCGCAGCTGACGGGACCGTACTTCCACGACGGGAGCGCGGCGACACTCCAGGAAGTCGTCGAGCACTACGTCTCCCACTTCGGACTGGAGCTGTCGACACGGCAGAAGTCCGACTTGGTGGAGTACCTCAAGACGTTGTAGGAGTGGGGGAGCGGCGAAGACGACGGCTTGCACACTTGCGCGATGCGGCTGCGCTCTCGCAGGTTCAGCTATCCCTGCAACGGAAATGACATCCAGCCCCCTAGCGTAGTCGGAGAAGGGGGGCTGGCTCGTCGAAAGTCTTCGTGTCGCGCCGTCAGGCGCACGCTCCATGTCGCCGATCATACCCGATACCAGGAAGATCAAGAGCTTCCGTACGGAGGAGGCCTTCGAGAAGTGGCTGGCCATGAACCACGACCGGGAGACTGAGTTGTGGTTGAAGATCCACAAGAAGGACTCCCGACTGCCGACGGTAACCTACGCGCAGGCGCTGGACGTGGCGCTGTGCCATGGGTGGATAGACGGCATTCGTAAGGCATTCGACGAGACTTCGTTTCTGCAGCGGTTCACTCCTCGCAAGGCGAAGAGCATTTGGAGTCAGATCAACCGGGACCATGTCGCGAGGTTGACGGCGGCCGGCCGGATGACTCCCGCCGGTCGGCGGCAGGTGGATGCCGCGATAGCCGATGGACGCTGGGAGGCAGCATACGCCCCCATCCGCAGTGCCACCGAATCCACCGTCCCCGACGACCTTCGCGCCGCCATCGAGGCGAACCCGAAGGCGCGCAAGACGTTCCGAACGTTGGGGCGCGTCAACCTCTTCGCGCTCGCCTTTCGCACCAACAACATGAAGACGCCCTCCGGCCGCGCCAAGAAGATCGCCGCTCTGGTGGCGATGCTGGCGCGGGGGGAGACAATCGTGCCGGAGAAGCGGCGATGATCACGCGCGACTCAACCGTCTGAGCCCATGCGTCGCCTGCATATGGCGGTGGGCATGATCGCGCTGGTCGGCTTCATCCTTACCGGCCAGTACATGGACCGCGTGCACGATCACCTCACGGGCATGCCGGACGGGCCTCGCATGCTCTATCGCTCGGCGCATATCTACCTGCTGTTCGCCGCTCTGCTCAACCTGCTGTTGGGCGCCTATCTGCGCTTGGCCGACCACCGCCTCGTGCGGATGGTACAGCAGGCAGCCTCGGTCGTGCTCCTAACGCTGCCTGTGTTTTTCACGGTCGCCTTCTTTCGCGAGCCGGCGCTCGCCGGCCTGGAGCGGCCGTGGGCACGGCCGGCGATCTATCTGAGCGTCGCCGCCGTCCTGGCTCACGTGCTGGCACAGCGTCAGGCGTCCGCCCTCGGTGGCAGTGGAGGTCAGGCGAGAGAGTAGAAAAAGTCCACGAACGAGCCCGCCGCCCCGTCCATTCCGGCGACTTTAGGATTCTCCGCCTCGACGATCCAGTATTCGTCAGGCGCGTGCGCTCCGCCGCCGTGGCCCAGGCCGAACTGCCCGGCCGGGAGATTCAACGGCGCCGAGGTGAAAGTGGCGCCAGGCCACGACCCGGCGAGCCGCGGCCAGAGCAGCGGCTCGATCCCCGCCTTACGATAAGTCGCAACCATTGCCTGAATGAGCTTCGAGTCGGCCGCCGTCTCGGTGGGGTCGTATCCGCCGGTCATGTTCACCTCGATGTCTCCGAAGCCCGCCTTCGCCAGGTGTGTCTTGAGCAACTCCAGCGTACCCTTCGCCGTCATGTCGGGCACCAGGCGCATGTCGATCTTGGCCACGGCGCGATGCGGGAGGATCGTCTTGCCACCCGGGCCGGTGTAACCGCCCACGAGCCCCTCGATGTTGATCGTCGGCTGCGATACCAGCCTGACGAGCGAGTCGTGCCAATTCTCGTCCTTGATCCAGGTCTTTACACCGAGCGACCGCTTGGCCGCCTCCTCGTTCTTCTTGGGAATCGCCGCCTGGAGAATGCGGCGCTGCTCCGCGGTGAGGGGGCGCACCTTGTCGAAGAATCCTGCTACAGCCGGCGTATGGCCGTCGGCGTTGACGAGTGTATTGAGAGCCTGCACGAGATGCCACGCCGGGCTGTCGATCTGAGCGGCGAGACTCGAGTGCACGTCCTTGCTCGGACCGCGTCCCCACTTCTCGCCCGAGGCAACCAGCTCCAGCTCGACGATCCCCTTGGCGCCGAGGTTGACCTGCACCGCGCCGTCGAGATCCTGGTTGCCGAGCGGGATGATGATACCCAAGGATTTCCGCAACGCCGCCTCGACAGCTGGCTTGAAAACAATCTGCGAGAAGTTGGGCGATCCGATCTCCTCCTCCCCCTCGCAAACCAGGACGAGGTTGACTGGAAGCCTTACGCCGGCCGCCCTGAACGCGTGCAGCGCGGCCAGACACGCCATCTGCGGTCCCTTGGTGTTGGTCGTCCCCCGCCCGATCATCACCTTGCCGACCCCGGGCCGCTCGACAATGCGCCCCTCCAGCGGCGGCGAGCTCCACTCCACCGGATCGTACTGCTTCACGTCGTACATGAAGTAGATCGCCAGCGTCGTCGGCGCGCCGGCGTCGAGCGTGGCGAACACACCTGCCTTGCCGGCGGTCGGCACGACCTCCACGTGCTGGAATCCTGCCTCACGCGCCAGCCGCGCCATGTACTCGGGGCCGGCCGGATATCCCAGGTCTTCGGCGGCGATCGAGGGAAGCGCGATCCACTCGCGCAGTATCCGCACCGTGGTGTCGTGCTGCGCGGCGATTCGGGCGATGACCCTGTCGCGATCGGAAGCGATGGCGAGCGGAAGGTGAAGGTCGCCTAGCGAGAGTGCGGCCGCCCCGGCCATTGCGCTGTGAAGGAAATCCCGGCGGTTGACACCGGACGACTCTTCGCGTGAGGCATCCTCGTGCTTCCTTTCCACGGTGGCACCCTCGATCGGAATGGAGGTTCAGTTGCGGTTGGAGGGAGTATGGCGCGCGCGCCGTTGGTGCGCCACGGGCTCGTCCCGATTACCTTCACCGGCCATGGCGACACGACGATTAGTGCACGACGCCGAGGAGCTGAACACGGCGGTTTGGCCGATTCTGCCCGGCCAGGTCATCACCCCGGTGGAGTGCTTCTTCACGCGCAGCCACGCGGCAGCGCCCGCGATCGATGTGGCCACCTGGCGGCTCGAGGTCGCAGGCCTGGTCGAGCGGCCGCGACGGTTCTCGTTCGACGAGCTGAGTCGCGAGTTCGACCGCGTGGAGGTGGAGGCGACGTTGATCTGCGCCGGGATGCGCCGCGCGGAGTATCTGGCGCTCGGTCCCCTTCCCGGCGAGCTGCCGTGGGGACCGGAGCCCGCGAGCACGGGTCGGTGGGGGGGCGTTGCCTTACGCGATGTCCTCGCCGCGGTCGGCGTCGGATCCGGCGCTCGGCACGTGCAGCTGGAGGGCCTGGACGCGGT
>JBGTNB010000100.1:0-5562 GCA_041743285.1 Gemmatimonadaceae bacterium | reverse complement strand
GAGCGCCGGAGGCGACACACGCGCGGGAATGCCGGGCATCTTGTCTCCTATCGCCTCGCCGGCCGAAAGCATGCCGAGGATCGTCGCCGCCCGGGGATGCGCGAGCGCCCGAGCGGGCTGCTTCGCTCCGCGTGCACGATTGCGCAGCGCGTGGGCAACGATCGCCGGTCCGATCATGCTTCGTGATCCGCACGCTGCGCCCAGCAGAAGCGTGGTGCGGTCCGTCGTGTTCAAGCGCTCCATGTTGATACCTCCGTTGATGGTCCGGCGAGGCGATTTTCGCGCCAACATGAAAGCAGTGCGCACTATCGCTCGTGGAAGCGTGTGGCCCGATATTGGCACTGCGACGTCGGCTCACACACTCGTGGAGGCAGCGTGGCCGACGTCGGATTCAACCGCGGCTCGATGGCACACGGCGGCGAAAGTGACGTCGCTTCGTGGATCGGGACTCTCGCTCGTGTCGGGTATGCTTCGCGCGGAATTCTCTACATCATCATAGGAGCGCTGGCGATCGCGCTGGCGTTGGGCTCGGGCGGCGACACGACCGGATCGCGCGGAGCGCTGCAGACGATCGCCGAGCAGCCGCTAGGCACCTTGGCACTCATTGTCATCGCGCTCGGCCTCGCCGGCTATGCTGCCTGGCGCATAAGTCAGGCGTTGACCAATCCGGAGCGCCTCGGCAGCGATGCGAAGGGCATAGTGCGGAGGCTCGGATACGCTGTGCGAGCCCTGATCTACGGGGCGCTAGCAGTCACTGCTGCGCGCATGGTGATGGGATTTTCGTCAGGCGATTCGTCGGGCCAGACCGACAGCTACACCGCGCGAGTGATGGAGCTCCCCGCGGGCCGTTGGCTCGTTGGACTCGCCGGCGCGGTCGTGATTGCGTATGGCATTCACCGCCTTGTCCAAGCCTGGCGAGCCGATATCGGCAAGCACATGCGTCTCGGCGAGGTAAACGGGGATACGCGGCGCTGGATCATCAACGTCAGCCGCTTCGGCATCGCGGCTCGTGGCGTTGTGTTCGTGCTGGTGGGCTGGTTCTTCGTGCAGGCGGCCGTACAGTATGATCCGAGCGAGGCGGGCGGAGTATCGGAAGCGTTGACCACTCTGGCAGGAGAGTCGTACGGTGCCTTGCTGCTCGGCGTTGTCGCGTTAGGACTCGTCGCATTCGGCGTCCACTCGATACTGCAGGCCAGGTACCGGCGGATCGACGTAACCTAGCTGAGCTTGACCCCGCGTCGTTCAATGCGCAGGGTTCGCTTCTGCTTCTGGGACGCCGGCGAGCGCGGAGAAGCCCTGCGGCGTGTCTCCCTTCGATACAACGCTGAGCGATCCGTCCGTTTCGAGCACTACCGCCAACACTTCCTCGATCGCTGCGGCACCGCTGCCGCGTATCGCCGCCAGCACTTCCTCGCGCGTCACTCGCTCCCGGTGCAGCGCACCGTCGAGAAACTCGCCGCGGTGCACGAGAAGCGCCGGTTCGCTCTTCACGATCCGGCTGACCCATTTTGCGCGCATGGAGCTCCATGTCACCACGAACTGAAGGGTGATGAGCAGACCGAGCGCCGCCATCCCTTCCGCGAGCGCGGTCTCCTTCGACAGCAGGATCGTCGCGAGCGTCGAGCCGAGCGCTACCGTCACTACGAGATCGAACGCGTTCATCTTCGACAGGGTTCGTTTGCCGGAGATACGGAGCAGCATTACGAGCCCGATGTACGCCAGTACGCCAACGATGAGCACACGTCCAATCGGCTCCCAACCAGCGAAAAACACGTATTACCTCCTCGATAGGTAATTTCGCTCCATGCACAGGTACCTAACGCGATCGAGCAGGACCGGGCTGCGCGCCGCCGGCCGGCGGCCAGGCGGCGAGCACAGTCCACTCCTCCCGCGTCAGCTGCAGCCCCTCCGGGAAAGTATCCGTGGCGTGGCGCCGCAGCCGGGGCGCATGTTCGTCGAGGTAGCGCTCGAGCGATTCGGGATCGGGTGCCTCGTATCGGACTCGGTAGCGCCCGGGGCTCGATCGGGCCAGCGTCGCGCTGGCGAACGCTCCGGTCGCGAGCAGGTCCGGGATGTGGCGTTCGCGCATGTAGCGCTCGTAGTCGTCGCACAGATCGGTGCGGACGGTTGCCGTAATCTCGTAAGTGATCATCGCTCGCTCACCGCAAGCTCATCGATGGGCGATGGACACACGCGCCGGCGACTGCAAGCAGGCCCGCGAGAATGTGAAATGGGGCAGAGCGTAAGGTCATAGCCGTGGATCTGTCGGGGAATCGCGATGGAAGAGGGTCAGCCGCGCCAGGCTGCTACACCGTAGCACGATCGGTCCGGACAAAGCAACATCCGGTGGCGGGGCCAGGGGGATCAATGGAGCGGACCACTTCGGTGTCGGCCGGGAGGGTCCGGTCGTACCAATTGAATCTCCGATGCTCGACTTCTCATTCCTGCAACAGCTGCCTGACGATCTGCAGCAGTGTCCCGGTTGCCTCGGAATGGCCCCCGCAAGGCGGGGCGGCCGTTTTGCGGATCGACGCTAGGGCGGATGAGGAGCTGCCAACGCGGAATTAGCTCTCCGGCATGGCAAAAAGAAAACGAGATATCGCGTGACCGAGTATTCCTGTCACGCGATATCTCTCACGCACCGAAAACTACCGTCCGGCCGCGGCGGGCTCGGCCTTCGGGAGCAGTACGCTGTCGATCACGTGGATCACGCCGTTGGACGCGACGATGTCCGCGGTGACGACCTGCGCGCCGTTCACGTACACCTTGCCATTGCGCAGCACGATGTCGAGCGGCTGACCGTTGACCGTCGATGGCTTGGCGCCGTTCGTCTTCACGATCTCGCCCGACATCACCTTGCCCGATACAACGTGGAAGGTGAGAATCGAGGAAAGCTGCTCGGTGTTCTCGAGAAGCCCCTCTACCGTTCCGGCGGGGAGCTTGGCGAAGGCAGCGTCGGTCGGAGCGAATACGGTGAACGGTCCGGGACCTTGCAGCGTTTCGGCCAGCCCGGCGGCCTTCACCGCGGCGACGAGTGTGTTGAAGTTGCCGGCTTCGACGGCAACCTGCACGATGTTCTTCATTGGCTTCTTCTCCTGTTTGGCGTATTGCGCCGACACAAGCGTCGGCAGCACCAGCATCGCGGCGACGGCGGCGATGGTCCTGCGCATGTTGGTCTTCATGATCCCCTCTCTGAGTAGTCGCGGTTTGCCCGTCAGGCCGACGCCCTCGTCCGACACGTCGCCGACGGGTTCTATTGTCCAGCGCTTGTCGAAGAACAATGGTCGTGTGTAGATCGATTGTCAAGGTTCTAGGCCGACAATATTTTGACATTCAATAGACAAGTGTGCAAATTGGTGTAATGAAAGCAGTTGGGCCGACACTAGTGGCCAGACACCCGATCGCGGTCGTAGCCGAACGAACCGGACTATCCCAGGACGTGCTCCGCGTCTGGGAGCGGCGGTACGGTGCCGTTGAGCCTGCTCGCGGAGCGGGCGGCCAGCGCCGTTACACCGATGCCGACATAGAGCGCCTAACGATGCTGCATGCGGTAACCGCCGCTGGACGCAGCATTGGACAGGTCGCCACCCTTCCACTCGAAACGCTCGCGGCCCTTGCCGAGGAGGACCGGGTCGCGCGGGAGCGCCGCGCTTTCCCCGCGGCGGCGAGCCATGACGCCGACGGCATTATCACGAACGCGCTTGCCTTCGCCCGGGCGCTCGATGTGGCGCGGCTCGAGGAAGCGCTGCGCCGCGCGGTCGCTCTCATGGGCGTATCGGCGTTTCTGGATGGCGTTGCCGCTCCTCTGCTCCGGCGCGCCGGAGCAGAGTGGCACGCCGGACGCATGTCGCCGTCGCAGGAGCATCTGCTTTCGTCGGTGCTGCACGACATCGTCCTGGCGACGATGCGGTCGTTCACCACGGACGACAGCGCGCAGCGGATCGTAGTGGCGACGCTGGCCGGTGAACGGCACGTGATCGGCGCGGCGCTCGCCGCCGCAATCGCCGCGATGGAAGGATGGCGCGTCATCTATCTGGGCGCCGACCTTCCAGCCGAAGAGGTCGCGTCGGCCGCGCGGAGCGCCGGCGCCCGGGCCGTGGCCGTCAGTATCGTCTATGTCGACGACCGCCGGCGAGTGCTCGACGAGCTTCGGGCATTACGATCGCAGCTCCCCGCTGACGTCAGCATCATTGCCGGCGGTGCCGGAGCCGAATCGCTCGCCGCCGATCTCGCGAGAATGGGGGCGCGCACGGCATCCAACCTCGCTGGCTGGCTCGTTGAACTGCGCGCCGGCACAGGCGCCGACGTCACCTAACGTGGACTCCACCTCCGCCTCGCGTCCGCTGATCCTGGTGACCGGTGCCAGCGGGTACATCGGGGGACGGTTGCTGTCCGCCCTCCACGGACGTGGGGAGCGTGTGCGCTGTATGGCGCGTCGTCCCGATGAACTGCGGGCGCGGGTCGACCCTGGAGTCGAGGTCGTGCCTGGCGACGTGCTCGATCCGGAGTCGCTCACCGGCGCGCTGGCCGGTGTCGATATCGCGTACTTTCTCGTTCACGCAATGGCCTCACGCAGTGGTTTCGAGCTGCAGGAGCGCCAGGGTGCCGACAACTTCGCCCGTGCCGCACGCGAAGCCGGTGTCCGCCGCATGATCTATCTGGGCGGGCTCGGTAGCGAGCGCGCTCTGTCGGCGCACCTGGCGAGCCGTCAGGAGGTCGGCCGCGTGCTGCGCGATAGCGGCGTGCCCACCATCGAGCTCCGTTCGTCGGTCATCATCGGTTCGGGCAGCGTCTCGTTCGAGCTCGTCCGCGCCCTCGTGGAGCGCTTGCCGCTCATGCTCACGCCACGCTGGGTAAACCAGGCTACTCAGCCCATCGCCATCGAGGATGTGATCGCGTACCTCGTGGCATCCATCGACGTAACGTTAGGTGAGAGCGCCGTCGTCGAGATCGGCGGCGCCAATCGTGTTTCATACCGGGATCTGATGCGCGAGTATGCCGATCAGCGCGCTCTACGCCGCGTGTTCATCTCCGTGCCGGTGCTGACGCCATGGCTGTCGAGCCGCTGGCTTGGCCTCGTCACGCCCGTGTACGCGCGGGTGGGGCGGAAGCTCATCGATGGCTTGCGGAACGAGACGGTCGTCACCTCATCGCGAGCCGCCGAACTGTTCCCGGAGATTCATCCGCGCGGCATGCGCGAGGCGATACGCCGAGCGCTCGTCAACGAAGACAGGGAGTTCGCATCGACGCGATGGTCCGACGCGTTCTCGTCGGTCGGAGGCGATCAACCATTTGGCGGTGTGCGTGAGGGGTCGCGCCTCGTCGATTCCCGCGAGTTCACCGTGGCGGTCGCTCCGGCAACGGCGTTCCGAGCGGTCGAGCGGATAGGCGGCACGACGGGATGGTACTATGGCGATTGGCTCTGGCGCGCGCGGGGGCTCGTCGACCTGCTCGTCGGCGGCGCCGGACTGCGCCGCGGACGCCGCGATCCCGCTACCCTGTTTCCGGGCGACGCGCTCGACTTCTGGCGTGTTGAAGCGGTCGAGCGCGACCGTCTGCTCA
>JBGTNB010000099.1:0-1543 GCA_041743285.1 Gemmatimonadaceae bacterium | reverse complement strand
GGATGGAACGTGGCTCCCGGCAAGGTCTCGTTCAGCCACACCGGCTACCAGACCGGATTCGCGAAGAGTGCATTCGCCAGCGATCTTTCCGCACCCACCTTTCAGCTTCTGCGCGTGAACGACAATGCGTTCGGCGAGGTCGTTCTCGAGAAGCCGATGCAGAAGGTCGTCTCGCGTCTGGGCGAGTTCCAGCGCATGGATTTCTCCGAGGTGAACGAGCCTGGACGTTATGTACTCGTTGCCGGAGACCAGCGCACGCAACCGTTTCGAATCGGTTCCGACGTCTGGACAGGAACGATCTGGAAGGCGCTCAACTTCTTCTACGGAAACCGCTGCGGCTTTGACGTGCCCGGCTCCCATGGCATCGATCACCTCGACTGGTTCGCGACGCATGGAGATCAGCGCATCGTAATGAGCGGCGGCTGGCACGACGCGGGCGATCTTTCGCAAGGCCTCATCAACACGGGAGAAGCGACGTACTCGATGTTCGCGCTGGCGGACCGGCTGCGCGCGCGCGGCGGCGACACTGAGCTTCTCGCGCGGCTGATCGAGGAAGCGAAGTGGGGACTGGACTGGGTGCTGCGTGTTCGATTCGACGGCGGATACCGCATGGGGTTCACCAGCCACAACCTCTGGACGAACAACATCGTCGGTGACGCCGATGACCGGACGCGTGAAGCAAAGAACAATCCTAACGTCAACTACATCGCCGCTGCCGCCGCCGCCATCGGCTACCGAGTCCTGAAGGAGTCCGACCCCGGACTCGCCCGGCGGAGCCTGGAGATAGCCGAGGACGACTGGAAGCACGCGATCGCTGGCGTGGAGAGTGCCGAAACGCGCCACACTCCTGCGTTCGCCGCCACGCCGGTGGAGCTGGCCGGAATCGGCATTACCGCGTCCCTCGAGTTGTACCGGGCGACGGGAAAGCAGAAGTATGCCGACAAGGCGATCGAGCTTGCGAGGGTGATAGTTGGATCGCAGCAGAAGGAGCCCGTTGGAAGCACTTTTCCACTCGCCGGTTTCTTCTACACCGGTCCTGACCGGGACACGATCTTTCATCAGTTCCATCGGGGGAACGATCAGGCGCCGATCGTTGCGTTGGCGCAGCTCGTCGAGATTCTTCCTGACCATCCACACTGGATCGACTGGTACTCGACCATAGCGTTGTACGCCGAGTATCAGAAGCGAAGCGCTGCGACCACGGCGCCCTACCAGGTGCTGCCTTCGTACGTCTATCGGGACGGTGGCGAAGTGGAGGTGCCGGATTCGGGTGCACTGCACATGGCGACTCGTGAGGCCTATCGAGCGCAGGTGCTGCAGGGCATGGCGATCGGCGAAGGATGGTACCTGCGCGCCTTTCCCGTCTGGTTCGCGCGGCGGGGCAACTTTGGCATTCTTTTATGGGTCTTCGCGTGTTTGAGTGGGTGATTTCGACCGCTTTTCAGCTTCGCGGCAGCGGTGGCAGTGTAGCCGTGAGGATTTTGAGGTGCAGATAGTCTTCATCCCGAATTCCGTAGCAGCGGCGCTGGATCACTCGAATCTT
>JBGTNB010000098.1:0-2534 GCA_041743285.1 Gemmatimonadaceae bacterium | reverse complement strand
GCTCGAGTACAGGGGTGCGGCGGGCAAACCGGTCGCGCTCGTCGGCAAGGGACTCTGTTTCGACACGGGCGGCATTTCCATCAAGCCGGCGCTGGGAATGGAGGCCATGAAGTTCGACATGTGCGGTGCGGCCGGCGTGCTAGGCGCCATACTCGCCATCGCTGCAATGAAGCTCCCGGTGCACGTAGTGGCGCTTATCGGGAGCACCACCAACATGCCGTCAGGCACCGCCGTAAAGCCTGGCGATGTGGTGAAAGCGAGCAACGGCAAGTCGATAGAGATCATCAACACCGACGCCGAAGGCCGGCTTGTGCTCGCCGATGTGCTCGTCTACGCCAAGCGTTATGATCCGGCCGTCGTCATAGATGCGGCGACGTTGACGGGCGCGGCCGTGATAGCCCTCGGTCATACGGCCACCGCGGTTCTCGGGAACGATGACGCCGTGATCGAGGAGATCGTCGCGGCGGGCAAGCGCTCCGGTGAGCTTGCCTGGCCTCTGCCACTCTGGGACGACTACAAGGAGCTCATCAAGTCCGACGTGGCCGACGTTAAGAATTCCGGCGGACGCGCCGCCGGCACTATCACCGCCGCAATGTTCCTCAAGGAGTTCGCCGAAGGTTACCCTTGGGCGCATCTGGACATCGCCGGCACGGCTTACTCCGAAGGAGACCTTACTTACATCCCCAAGGGACCGACGGGAATTCCGGTCGGGCTGTTCGTCGAATTCGTGCGCGCGAGGGCGCGCTGAGACTCGTGTTCAAAGCGGGATGCCTGGCGACTGCTGCGCTGATGATGGCAGCCGTGGCAGGTTCCGTTGACGCTCAGCGCCCCGACTCGGTCCGAGTCGCCGACTCGCTGCAAGTCGGGTCGGATTCGTTGGCCGCTGCCGGTGGAATTCAGAACTCGATTCCGGCCGACACCATCAAGGATCCGTTGCCGGCATTTCCGGTTCCGCCACTGCCTGCCGCCGGTGAGGGATTTCGATGGGATCGTGAGGCGATCGCCCGCAGTGGCGCCCTGACTCTCGATGAGCTGTTGGCGCGCGCTCCTGGAACCGAAGCGTTTCGCACCGGCTGGCTTTCGGCACCGGCTCTGGTTGCCGTTGCAGGTGATGTATCGCGCGTTCGGGTCTTTCTCGATGGCATCGAGCTCGAGGGAATCGACCCCGGTGGCGGCGGGCTCCTCGACCTGTCGCGCGTTCAACTCTGGACGCTGGACGAGGTGGCGATCGAACGCGGTGCCGACGAGATGCGCGTCTTTCTCACCAGCTGGCGAGTCGAACGTACCACCACCAGCACCAGAACCGATGTCGCGACGGGCGACCAGGAAACGAATCTCTACCGCGGAATGTTCGGCAAGCGATTCGGACGTGGCGAAGTGCTGCAACTGGGAGCGCAGCAGTATGGGTACTCGAACAACATAACGGCGTTTGGCGGGGGCGATGAGCTGGCGATCTTTGCCCGGGCCGGCATCGCACGACGGATGTGGAGCTTCGATGCATTCCTCACACGAAGCAATCGCTCGAGGGACGCGCAGCCGCCTCTGTTCGGTGGAACGGAGCTCCCCGAGCAGGACGCGGTGCGCACCGATGCCTACGCGCGCCTGGCTCTGGGTAGAGCCGGCAGCGGCGCCTGGCTTCAACTCCTCGCCGCACTCCAGCGATTCGATCAGGAGGCCAACGGCATGGGCGTTGGAGCGACCCCCGACACCGGCCTTTCTAACGTGCACTACCTGGCTACGACCGGATTCGCGCGCGGGGGCTTTCAGCTATCGGGAACGGCGCGCATGCGCGATCCCGAGGAAGGCGAGCGTGGCACCTCGATCACCGGACGCGCCGCGTTCGAGAACCGGTACTTCACCCTCGCCGTTCGCGCCGATGCGCGCTCAGGGGACACCATTTCACTGGAAGAGGCGACCGCGGCCATCCGCCCGACTTCCTGGATATCGCTGGTTGGAACGGTCGCGCGCCGCCATGGCGGAGAACCGGAGGGGGAACAGCTTTCGGCGAGGGCCGAGGCCGGGCTTCGCTTGGGAGGTCTCTGGTTTATCGGCGGTATGCTGACGACCGACACAACTCATCTGCTCGCACCCCCTCTGCTTTTCGATGCATCGCTCCCTGCGGTGGAAGATGCTCGAGCGCCCGAGGGGTTCTATGGCGCCGTTCGCGGTCGGCTTTGGCGCGATGTGTTCGTGGATGCGCAGGCCACTTCGTGGTCGGAACAAGGGTGGCTCCGCCCGCGAATGAGCGGTTACGGCCATTTGTACGTTGATACGCGCTGGCTGGGCCGGTTTCCCAGCGGGAGTTTTGGCTTCCTAGGCTCGGTAGGATATGTGTTCCGGGATCAGGTACCGTTCCCGACGTCGAGCGGCGGACTCGACTTTGGCACCGCCGTGCGCGACCTGCGATTACTCCTCGAAATACGTCTTCTCGACGGTGCAATCTTCTGGCAGCAGTATTTCCACCTCGACCCCGCACGTCCGGAGCTCGTTCCAGGTTTCGGACTCTCGCGTCAAACCAACATCTACGGGGTCCG
>JBGTNB010000097.1:0-3544 GCA_041743285.1 Gemmatimonadaceae bacterium | reverse complement strand
CGGCCGGCACGCCGCGAATGGCGGTGGATGAACTGGGCGATGACTTCCTTACCGGTTCCACTTTCGCCGCTGATCATGACCGAAGCGTCGGTCGGGGCGACCTTACGAGCGAGCTCCACCGCCTTGCGAAAGGCTGGCGAGACGCCTAGCAGGGTAATCTTGTCGCTGTTGCCGCTCTGCTTCAGGAGCTGGAGACGCAGGTCGCGCGTCTCCCGTGCGACGAGTACGGCGTGCGCGGCGCGTCCGACGAGCACCTGGAGGTGCGTGGCCGAAAATGGCTTGGGAAGATAGTCCCAGGCTCCCACCCGAAGCGCTTCGATGCTCGTGCCCACGCTCGGGTTGCCTGTCATGACGATCACGATCGTGTCGCGATGCGCTTCGAGGGCGGCTCTCAGGATCTCCATCCCCGAAACCGGGGTCATATAGAGATCGACTAGAATGATGTCGAATTTGCGGCGCTTTACCGTTTCCAGCGCTTCGTCCCCGCGGCCGATGAAGCTGACGTTGTAGCCATCGAGCTGAAGCACACTGGCACACCCTTCGCGCAGGGTGCGGTCATCGTCGACGATCAGGAGCCGAAGACTGGCCTTGACGTCCGGCGGAATGGATAGCGGATCGCGCGTCCCCTGTTCCGGCGGAGCGCCGATTTCAATATTCGACACGGACGCACTGGACATCGTTACTTCTCCTGATGCATCGGACATCGCACGCGAAACCGGATCGAAAGGAGAGTACGCGCGCCCGGGTGGACGAGCGAAGGGAGATATGCCCGACGCGGTAGGGGACATAACTACCGGTCGCTAATAGAGGTGTCAACTTGAATGTTGTTTCCATACCACACCCAACTGTCTCGGTGAGGCCACATCGTTGTAGGTGACGACCAACACTGCACCCGGTCACTCTAGCACTAAATTGAGGAACGATAATGCGTTGCGGTTGGGGCCGTTCTTGCGTGAGTCGCGCGGGCTGACCAAATATGAGCAATGCGACGCGTCTTCGGGTGTGATGTAGGTCGCGTCAACTTCCTAGAGGGACGTTTCTGAATGCCGAGCGAATATCTCCCAGCTCCCCTGCCTCCCGAGTACTCGTATCCGACGGAAGCAGGAGCTCCCCAGCAGAGTTGGCCAGCCCAGGTGGCTGAAGAACCGCGTGGTGGTTATCAGCTCGAGAGGATATTCAGTGCCCTCAAGCGCTATAAATGGCTAATAGCTGGCCTTTTTGTGCTGGGACTCGCTGGCGGACTGATCGCCACCCGGTTCGTCGTACCGCAGTATCAGGCAATCGCAACCGTCTGGCTGGGAGTAGGCGGACGCGGGACCCCTGGCGCGTCTGGTCCTGTTCAAGGGACCGATCCGATGCAGGATGCGCAGAACTGGATGCAGCTGCTCACGAGCCGCGACGTTTTGAACGCGATCGTCCAGAAGCGACAGCTCTATCTCACCCTCGACGACCAGGCTGATTCCGCTGTGTTCCGCGAGTTCAGCATCGGCGACGGATTCCGGCGGGGCTATTTCCGGTTGAACGTCAGCGGCGACGGTGCAACTTATTCGCTTCTCGAACAGGCCGATCTCGAGGATAGCTCGAGCACAGTCGTCATTGAAACGGGCGCCGTCGGTGATTCAATCGGCCGCAAGGCGGGAATGCTATGGAAGCCCGATTCGACGGTGCTCGAAGCCGGTGCCACCTACGGCTTCTTCGTCATATCGCCCAGCGCCGCTGCCGGGGGTCTTAAAGGCCGGCTGAATCCACGAATCGATCCCCGGTCAAGCGTGGCGGTAATAACCATGACCGGCACCAGCCCGCGTGAGGTCGCTGCGACTCTGAACGCGGTGGTCGAGGAATTCGTCGCTACAGCCGACGAAAGGAACACTCAAAATCAGTACGAGGTCATCGCAAGGCTCGATCGTCAGGTGGATTCGGCTTCGTCGCTGCTCATAGGTGCGGAGAAGGCGCTCGAAGAGTATCGGGTGCGTACCATAACTCAGCCCTCGGAAGGGACGGTTCTCCCGCTCGGCGGCGGCGGAATGGGCAACCCGGCGATGGCAAAGTATTTTTCGCTCAAGCAACAGCAGGACGGCTACCGCCAGGAGCGTCTCGCGCTACAGCGGGTGCTTCGTGACGTGCAAAGCGGAGAAATCTCTGCAGTGGCATATCAGGGAATTCCGAGCGTCCAGGGAACGCCGCTGGCAGCCGCGCTCGCGGATCTGGTCAACCGGCAGAACGCGCTAACGCAGCTTCGGCTGCGCTACACGGATGATCATCCCGCTGTGCAGCAGGAGCTGCAGGTCGTTCGCACGCTGCGCGAAGAGCAGATTCCGCAGTTGACCGAATCCCTGATTACGGAGCTCGTCAAGCGGGAGACCTCGGTAGGCGCCCAGATCGGCGACGCGGGTCAGGAGCTCCAGGCAATTCCCGCCCGGACGACGGCGGAGCAACAGCTCCAGCGCGAGTTGGGAGCGCGCGCCGGTGTATACAACCAGCTGCTGCAGGCACTGGAAGGTTCGCGGATCCGCGCTCTCAGCGAGCGGCGGCCCATCTCGGTGCTCGACACGGCGACAGTGCCCGCACGCCCCCAGGCCGATCAGTCCTTGATCATCCTGTTGATAGGCGCGCTCGGCGGGCTCGGGCTCGGACTCGCCAGCGCGATAGTGCTCGACCGGGTCGACAACAAGTTCCGTTATCCGGAGCAGGCGACTCAGGAGTTAGGCCTGAACATCATTGGTGGCGTGCCAAGCATCGCGAAGGACGCGACCAATGATCCGGAAGAGCAGGCGCAGGTCGTGGAAGCTTTCCGGACGATTCGCATGAACCTTCGCTATGCCCTGGATGGACATGGCGGCTCGCTAAGCCTCGCGGTGTCGAGCCCCGGGCCTGGCGACGGCAAGTCGCTCGTTTCGGCGAACATCGCGGTTTCGTTTGCCGAGGCAGGCTACCGGACGCTGCTGGTGGACGGGGACATTCGTCGCGGGCAGCTCCATGAATCGTTCCGTGAACCAATTCCCCGCCGGCCTGGACTCATCGACTATCTGACCGGAATGGTTCCGCTCGAGAGCGTGCTGCGCGAGACGGGAGTCGACAACCTAACGCTCGTCCCCTGCGGAACGCGGCGCCACCGCGGCCCCGAGCTTCTGCAATCACCCATGCTTACCGCGTTTCTCGACGAGATGCGGACGCGTTATGACGTAATCATCGTCGACACGCCGCCGCTCGCGGCGGGAATCGACCCCTTCGTACTCGCCTCGGCAACTGGAAGCATGATTCTCGTCTTCCGCGCGGGCGAGACCGATCGACGCCTTGCACACGCCCGCATTGGGCTGCTCAACCGGCTTCCGATCAACGTCGTCGGTGCGGTGCTCAACGACATTAAGGCCGAGGGCTCATACAAGTACTATTCGTATCTGTATGGATACTCGCTCGACGAGGACGAGGGCGGAACGCCAGCCCTGGCTGGGAGCGTCGACTGACCGGGGTCGGGGGTCGGGGGTCGGGTCACGGGGCGTGGAACTAGGGGTTACGGGATAGGTGCGAACAAGGACTTGCGGGG
>JBGTNB010000096.1:0-10878 GCA_041743285.1 Gemmatimonadaceae bacterium | reverse complement strand
GGCCGCCGCGCGGCCGCTGGCGATTCCGGCACGACGAACGCGCCGGTCTTTCAGATCGAAGGAACCTGGCAGATGGTGGTGAACACGCCCCAAGGTGCCAACACCTCGACTCTCACGATCACGCAGGAGGGCAGCACGATACGGGGCGTAATGGTGAGTGAGATGGGGCGCATGGAGATTGCCGACGGCCGCATCGAAGGGCGTCGGGTTACATGGTCGGCTACCCTGACGATGCAGGGCCAGACGATCCCGCTTTCCTTCGACGGTACGCTCGAGGGCGACCGTGGCGATCGCATGGCCGGCTCCGTGGGACTCGGTTCGATGGGGTCGGCGGAGTTCACGGCAAGCAAGACGCCCTGACGTTTTTGTCAGTTCTACCGTGGTGTTTCGGATTCCGGGTTTCTTGTGAGTTCGAAGTTTCGTTCCTTAACGCAGAGGACGCGGAGGATTCGCGGAAGACGCAGAAGAAGCAATAGACGTGGTTGTCGGTGCAGTCCTCCGTGTCCTCTGTGTCCTCCGTGGTTCAAGCTTCTCTTTTTTCGTCACTCTACTTCAGAGAGATTTCTCTACTAGCTATGCAACCAGTGTCTGAACCTCGTCCCAGCAATCGAACCATAGAGCAAACAATGCGAAACGCTACCAGGGCAGCATGCGGTGTCGCGCTCGTGGTCGCCGCAGCGCTGCCGGCGCAGAATCAGCCTGTCGCCGCGACGCAGAATGGAGGGCTCGCTCCGCTCAGCGCGCCCATCCCGCCCGCCGCGCGACTCGTCGCCATAACCAATGCGACGATCATGACTGCGAGCCACGGGACGATCGAGCGCGGCACGATCCTCATTCGCGATGGCAAGATCGCCGCGGTAGGCGCCGATGTGACGGCGCCGCAAGGCGCCAGGATCATAGACGGAACGGGCAAGTACGTCATCCCCGGAATCATCGACGCACACTCGCACTCGGCCTCCGAAGCGATCAACGAAGGCACCAACTCCATCACCGCCGAGGTACGGCTGACCGATGTGTTGAGGCAGGACGCGATCAATCTGTATCGCGAGCTGGCCGGCGGGACGACGACGCTGAACATCCTGCACGGGTCGGCGAATACGATCGGGGGGCAGAACGCGGTGGTGAAGCTCCGTTACGGGCTCCCGGTGGACAGCCTGATTTTCGAGGGAGCGCCTCCGGGGATCAAATTCGCGCTTGGCGAGAACGTGCGTCGCACCAATTCGTCAGGCAATCCCGGGCGGGAGCGGCGGTATCCGTTCACGCGAATGGGTGTCGAGGCGCTTCTGCGCGATGCGTTCACGCGGGCGCAGGCGTACCAGCGGGAATGGAGGGCGTACGAGACGGCACGCGGCGGTACCCGTCGTGGTCAGGCGGCGCCGGTGCCGCCAGGACGCGACCTGCAGCTCGACGCGCTGGTCGAGGTCCTCGAAGGGAAGCGGCTCGTGCATGCGCACTCCTACCGCGCCGATGAGATTCTGATGATGCTCGGTATCGCCAGGGAATTCGGCTTCACCGTCGCTTCCTTTCAGCACGTGCTGGAAGGCTACAAGGTGGCGGATGAGCTGGCGGCGGCCGGCAGCGGCGCATCGACGTTCGCCGATAATTGGGCCTACAAGATGGAAGCGTGGGATGCGATCCCTCATAACGCGGCGATCATGGCGAAACGCGGGGTTCGGGTGACGATCAATTCCGATTCCGATGAACGGGCTCGCCGGCTGTACCAGGAAGCGGCCAAGGCCATGCACTACGGCGGCATCTCCGAGGAAGAGGCGCTGAAGATGATCACCCTCAACGCCGCTCATCAGCTCGGTATCGAGGATCGGGTCGGCTCGATCGACGTCGGAAAGGATGCTGACCTGGCGATCTTCAATGGACACCCCTTCGCGCCCGCCTCACGCGTCGAGCAGACGCTGGTCGACGGACGAACCTTCTTCGACCGGAGCACCGCGCAGACGCTCGAATCGGTGATCGAGCGCCGGACGCCGCCCCAGCCGGTCACGCCTGACGAGGACGGAGAGTGATCATGTCTAGACTAGAGGGTTGCGAGACGCGGGGCGCGGGGCGCGGGGTGGCTGTTCGCGCTCTTGCCTGGGCGGCTTTGCTGGGGATAGTTCCGGTCCTGCCGGCGCAGGACTCGATTCCGGCCAACGCCTCACCGGCAAGGGGAAGCTACGTCATACGTGGGGCGACGATCGTTCCGGTATCCGGCCCCCGGATTCCCAACGGCACGGTCGTGATCGTCAATGGCCTGATCGCCGAAGTCGGAGCCAACGTTCAGACGCCTGCCGGCGCGACGTTGATTGACGGCTCGGGGTTGTTCGTCTACCCAGGGATGATCGACTCGGGCACACAGCTCGGACTTACCGAGATCGGATCGGTACCAGGGCCCACCGACCTGCAGGAGATCGGCGACTTCAACCCGCAGAACGAGGCCCTCACCGCGGTCAACTCGCATTCCGAGTTGATTCCCGTCGCGCGAGCCAACGGGATCACGACGGCGATTACCGGTCCGCAGGGCGGCTTGATCAGCGGGCAGGTTGCGCTGATCGATCTGGCCGGTTGGACGCCTGACGAGATGGCGGCCAGGCCACGGGCGGCGATGGTAATGAACTACCCGCGCAGCCGCGGCGGCGGACGGCGGTTCGGGCCGCAGCAGTCGGAGAGCGAGCAGCGCGAAGCGATGAACCGCCAGGTTCAGGCGCTGTACGGTTTTCTTCGTGATGCCAGAACGTATGCCGAGGTCGTGGGGCGGACGAGCGGCCAGCCGGCGAACGGTGCGCGGACGAACCTCGTCATGCAGTCGATGATCCCTGTAATGCGCGGCGAACAGCTGGCGGTGTTCGACGTCGACACCGAGGACCAGATTCGGGGTGTGCTGGCATTGGCCGACACCTTTGATCTTGAGGTGGTGCTGCGCGGTGCCAGCGAGGCGTGGCAGTTGGCCGATGAGCTGGCACGTCGTCAGGTGCCGGTCATCGTCGGACCGCTCACCCGCGCCCCGGCGCCCGACGCGCCCTACGATGAGATTTACGCGAATCCTGGAGTGCTGGCTCGGGCTGGAGTAAAGATCGCGTTCCAGACCGACAATGCTTCCGACTCGCGAAACCTGCCTTACAACGCAGCGCTGGCCACCGCCTACGGGCTCGACCCTGAAGCGGCCCTGCGTGCGTTGACCATCAACCCAGCGGAGATCTGGGGAGTCAGCGACAGATACGGCAGCATTCAGCCCGGCAAGGTCGCCAACGTGATAGTGACGACCGGCGACCCGCTCGACGTGCGCAGTACTGTCAGGCACCTGTTCATCCGGGGAGAACTGGTGCCGTTCACGGACAGACATACGGAGCTGTACGAGCGCTTCATGTCCAGGCCCAAACCATAGCAGGGCACCGCGCCGGCCGTGCCAACCCGTTAGGCAGCCAGAACGACAAGGAACATTCGGCTGTCTCCGCCGGGTAAGTTGCTTTACAAAAGCGATAACTGACAGGAACCGTCTTCGGCTGGCGGTTCCAGGTCGCCATCATCTTCATTGCGATAGCTCCTCCACCTAATCCCGTATCGTTCGCAAAGCCTGGCCATGAGCCGGCCGAGGCCCTGACGGTAACGGTCGTTCACCTGGTGGCTGGAAGCGTACTGAGTGCGATACTTGTCATGTAGCGCTGGAAATTCGCGCTCGATGAAAGGCAGATACCGGGCGCGAGCAGAACGCTGCAAACGGAGCGCGCACGCTCCGACGTAAGTGGCCCCCAGCTTGGCCACCTGCCTGACGAGAGCCTCCAGTGCACGAGGATCATCGGTAATGCCGGGAAGAACCGGCATGCAGTTGACGCCGGCGTCGATGCCCGCTTCACGCAACCTGGCCAACGCCGTCAGCCGAGCGCCGGGTGTCGGCGCGCGCGGCTCGATGCGACGGGCGAGGTCGCGGTCGAGCGTGATCAGCGACAGGTGGATGGATAGCGTCGATCGAGCGGCGATTCGAGACAGGACGTCGAGGTCGCGCGTGATGAGCGGACTCTTGGTGATGACCACGATCTCGAGCCCCCTATGTTCGGCCAGGACCTCGAGCAGCCCGCGAGTAACGCGAAAGCGCCTTTCTGCAGGCTGGTACGGATCAGTTGCCGTCCCAATTACAATTGCCTCACCGCTGCGCAGCGTACGGTGGCGCGAGCCCCCGCGGGAAAGCGAGCTGCGGAGCGCACCCGATGCGCCCTCCTTTACCAGTATCCGGCGCTCGAATGCGAGCCAGGGAGGCAGCCGCTCCACGTCCGAGCGCATGCCCTGTTCGAGTTTTCCCGCAGCCTCGCCCCGCTCCATTACATAACTGTGCGCGTACCGCGCATAACAGTACGTGCAGCCGAACGCGCATCCGATATAGGGGTTAATGGACCAGAAGCCCATCCCAGTCTGCTCCGGCGGGTTGAGCAGGCGTCCCGCTGCGATCGCGTGGTACTGGATGTCCGACTGAACGCCGACCGCACGAAAGGCGCCTTGCGTTACCGCTGAGCCCAGGAGTCCCATCACAGGTTGTACTGACATGGTGCGGCCTCACGCGACTCTGGGCTGGCAACATTACCGAACAGACACCGAAAACGCAAGCTGGCGCCACCGTTTTCAATATCGGCGAGAGTTCGAGGGGAAGCTTGGGAAGTCGGTTTGGAAGGTGGTATACGCGTCGCTGAGTGGAACGGTTCGGTGTGCGCTGCACGTCTCAAGCGCGCCGCAAAGCCTGCCGTATCGCGCTTTTGGCCCATCCCTTGCCTCACCAATGATTACTCGAATCGGAGGAGTGCAATGCGACGGGTGCCCTTGCTTGGCCTCGTCATCGTGCTGGCCGGATGTGCCAGTGCGGGGGCGAATAGCATCTTTCCTGAAGCGGGCGATCCCAACGCGGCGATCGCCAACGCGGAGCGATTAATCGCTGACGCCGTAACCGCGGGCGCGGACTCGCTCGCCTCGCAGCCGCTTGCCGAGGCGCGACAGAATGTCGCCGCGGCCAAGGCGATGTTGAGCGATAGGAAAGACGAACCTGCGGCGCTCAAGGCGCGCGCGGCTGCCGCCGACGCGACCTATGCACGCGAGCAGGCGAGACGAACGACAGCTGAACGGACGCGAAGCGAAGCGCTCGCCTCGCTCCAACGGCTTCCGCCGATGGGAGGTTCCCAATGACGTGGCGCAATGGACTCGCCGCGATCGCGGCCATTATGACGATATCGGCGTGCGCCTCGACCAAGCGCCCTGCCGAGCTGGAACAGGCGACCAGCATTTTTCAGCAGCTGACCGCCACCAACGCAACGGCTCATGCCGAAGCCGAGATGATTCGCGCTCGTGAGGCGATCAACGAGGCAGACATTGCAGTGTCGCGAGGTGAGAATCAGGAGTATGTCGCTGGAATTTCCCACATTGCTCTGCGCGCCGCGCAAACGGCCGAGGCGGCCAGCCAGCGCGCCATGGCTACGGCGGCGGCGGATAGCCTGCGCACCGCTCGTTTGAACCGGTTGGTAGCCCTTTCACAAGCGCAGCGCGATTCACTCGCCCGGGCGCAGGTGTTGACCGAAGCGGAAATGGCAGTGCTTCGCGAGCGCAACCTGCTCATCACGCAGGTCGCGGTGCAGGAGCGAAGTCGGGCTGATTCGCTGCGCCTGGTGGCGGAGCAGCAAGCCGCACAGTTGAACATCGCACTCAACCAGTTGCGCACGCTCGTCGTCGAGATAACGAATCTCCGGCAAACTTCGCGCGGCTTGGTGATCAGCCTCAGCGATGTGTTGTTCGACGTCGACAAGGCGACAATCAAGCCTGGTGCCGAGCGAAGCATAGAGCGCATTGCCGCTGTGCTGGATCAGTACCCGGATCACGAGATCGCGGTCGAAGGACATACGGACGCGACCGGGAGCGACGAGTACAATCAGCGGCTGTCCGAGCAGCGCGCCGCTTCGGTGCGCGTGCAGTTGATCGACGGCGGAGTAGATGCCAATCGCATTACGTCACGCGGATTGGGCGAATCGACTCCGGTAGCATCCAACGACAACGCCGCCGGACGTCAGCAGAACCGGCGGGTGGAGATCGTGGTGCTTGGCGCCGGTACGGTAGCGGAAGCGTCCCAGGGCCAGGTGGTCTCTCCGGTAGACAGCATCCTGCGTGACACGATGTTGATTCGGCGCGATACGCTGGTGCGCCCGGATACAACCGTTAGGCCGCCGCGCTGACCTTCGATCAGGTAGTCCCGTAAAAAGGCGAGGTGCGGCAGTTCGATCGCACCTCGCCTTTTTTCTGGTCCTGTTACGGTGCCGCTGACTCGACCTCAAAACCGGCTCGACGCGTTCTCAGGGAGTCTCAGCCACCGCTGCGGCCTCCACCGCCTCCGTCGCGTCCACGGCATCTTCCGCGTCGACGGCGGATCGCCTGGTGAGCCTGACGCTGCCATTGCGCGTCTCCAGCTTCACCTGAGGTCCGCCGCTGCCGAGCACGCCCTCGATGTTTCGCGTGTTAACGCGCCCGCTCATCGTGATTGGAAAGTCGGTGCTCACGCGTCCGTTCCGGGTCATCAATATGACATTGGCGTTCACCGAGTCCGGAAGCTCAGCGGACACGGAACCGTTCCGCGTCTCGAGCAAGATATCGCCGGTGAGTTGGCCGTCGGCGATTCGGGCGGTAATGCTCCCGTTCCGCGAGTGTGCTTCCATGGTGCCGACCGGCTGCTCCGTCTTGATGGATCCGTTGCGAGTGTTGGCAACCAGAGCAGCGAGGGGTGCATTGACCGCTACGCGGCCGTTATGTGTGTCGACATTTAGCCGGGCAGTCGACGGAACATGCACGGTAAAGCCGACGGTTACCGGCCGGACGCGCAAGAACTTTCGCCGGAACCAGTTTATCTCACGATTGTCGTAATCGTCCTCGTCGCAGTCGCTCTCGTCCCCGCCACCATACAGAGCACAAATGTAGACATCGTTGCCAACGCGGTTGGCGATAAAGTCGACCTCCTGCGGGCGGCGGCCGGTCCACGACTTGGACGCGACGAGCTCTATCTCCGATCCGCTGCCTTCTTCGATCCTGATGGAGCCGCTGCGGTTGCGCAGGTGCACCCATCCCTCGCCGGGGACTTCTCCCTCCCAAACCCAGGCGCGGCTGACCCTGTGATCGCGGTCCATCAAGCCGAACGACTGCGCGATGGCGAGCCCTACGAGCAGCAGCGCGCCCAAGACTATCACGCGTCTCATCAGTCCTCCGGATCTTAAAAGGAGCGGCGCTAGCGGCCGCCGTATGACAGGCCCTACGTGAAAGGACCGCGAGGTTGTTTCATGTCCCCTAAAGCAAACAGCGGCCATTGGCCGCCGTTCGTTCCATGCGAGTGCGTCGTGTACTACCCGGACGTCTTCTTCAGGTCGACACTTCCATTCACAGTCTTGAGAGTGATTCGCCGTCCACCGCCGTTGATAGTGGCGTTTATCCGGTGCTTGCTGATTCGCCCCAGAACCGTAAGGGGGAACTCGCTATTCAGTGAACCGTTTACGGTCGACATACTGACATCCGCGGCAAGATTCGCCGGCGCTACAATGTTCACGGACCCGTTTACGGTCTCGAATTCCATATCGCCACTTCCGCCGAGTGCTTCCATTCGGACATTGATGGCGCCGTTTACCGTCTGGGCATCGACCGGTCCGGAAGAGGTGGATGCGTCCACTCGGCCGTTGACTGTGCGGGCTACTACTTCAGAGCGAGCGCCACTTACGTCGACCGCGCCGTTGACCGTGCTCGCTCTCACCTTCACGCCACGAGGCAGGCGCACCGTGAAGTGCACCGAAACGTCGTTGCGATCGTTGTCCCAGTTATCGCGGCCGCGAGAATGCATTCCATCGGCGTCGCATGTCGAGCGCTCGAACCACAGAGCGCAGATGACGACGTTGTCGCCATCGCGAACCGTCTCGAACCGAACGTCCTGCGGATCGCCCCGGCGCCAGCGCGTCTCGGCGCGCACCTCGACCTGGTCGCTGGTGCCAGCCTCGACGGTGATCGGGCCGTTGAGATTGTGAAGACTGATCCACTGTCCTTCCGGAACGCGGCCTTCCCATCGGAAAGCGTCCGGATTCGTTTGGCGATCGCGGTCGTCGCGTTCGCGCTGAGCGAACGAGGCGGCGGGGGAGGCCAATAGGGCCGCGAGAACTGCGACGAGCAGGCGTTGCATCGATCAATCCTCCTGACGGTTCTGAGTGCCGGCGCGCTGTAGATGAATGGTACCACTGAAGCTCTGCGCCGTTATGCGTGCGCTACCGCTGCCAATCCGGAAATCGAAACTGCGTGGGTGGCCGCCCATCACGGCGCCCCCTGTGAGGGTGATCGGGAAGTCGCTCTCGATCGAGCCGCTGTACGTCTGCAACGAGACAGCAGCCGAAACGTCCGCCGGAACGCGCACGATCACGTTGCCCGAGTGCGACCCAAGCTCGTAGCGGCCTCCGGAGTCGATCGTACCGTCGAAAAAGACGTTGCCGCTGGTCGTCTGTGCACGCACCTCGCGCGAGGAGGCATTCCGAAGCTCGATGTCGCCGCTGACTGTCTGGGCCTCCACCGACCCACGCACGCTGTCAATACGGACGTCGCCCGAGACGAGATTCACGCGAACTCGCTCAACGTTCTGTAGATCTACGTCGCCATTGAGCGCATTGACCTCTACCTGCATAGCGCCGGTGATTTCGATATCACCGTTCTGAGTCTGCGCTTCGATGCGGCCACCGGTTCCGCGCACCTGGATGTCGGCTGACTGACCACTGAGCACGAGGTGCGTACCCGTGGGCACCGATACGTCGTAGCGCACATCGCCCCAACCCATGGCGACGCTCTGCACGTGAATCCGCGAGGAGGTCGCATCGACACGGATCTCACCACGCTCGCTGCTAGCGCGAATCCGGACCCGATCGCCCGTAGAGGCGGTGACGACCATCTCTCCCTCGGCGCCTTCCAGCTGGACCGTACCGCCGCGCGACAGTGTGAGAGTGGTATCGAGTCTCGATACCTCATCATCCCGATCCCGATCCCGATCCCGGCGCCGCTGAGCGTCCGCCGGCAATGCGGACACGGCGACGAGTGCGCAGATCAGCAGTGGAGCGACCAACCTGATATGTGACATGAGCATGGTCCTTAAGAGCTGGATGGTATCAGCGCGGCGGTACGGAGCAACTCCACCTTCCGGCCGAGCGCGCTGTTCAAGTGATCAATGAGAAACGTGCTGTTCGGATCGCGGACCAGCGCCTGACGACTTTGATCGATGGCGCGATCGATTATCGTGAGATTCTCCTCGAGCACCCTGACTGTAGCCGTGTCGAGCTCCGAACGGCGCGTGGCAAGCATGTCCCTAAGGGAGCCGATCTCCCGGTCGTACACGCCAATGGCTTCACTCGCCGTCGCATTGCGAACTACGGAAGTGGGCGTCGAGCGCTGTGCTGGCCGAGGTACTATCGGCGAGCTTGCCGGAGTCGAAGATGTGTCGTCGGCCGTGGCTACCACTCGAGTCGCACCGGCTGGCAGCGAATCGCCATTCGGCTCGATCACGGATGGTATGCTCAACGCCGTCCGCTGGGGCGCTACATCTTCGTTCCCCGCCAACTGCCAGGTGGTGACGGCGGTGAGCGATACGAGTATCGCGGCCGCGGCAGCCGCAACGCGCCAGGAAAGTCCGCGCGTCGTGTTGACCGAGGGCTGGCCGACATCCAGCGATACCACCGGTGCCTCGATCCGCGCCGCGATGCCGCTCCACAAATCCCGGGATGGGACGAGCTCGGGAAGCTCTGACGCATCTCGAACCAATCCGCGCAAATCGGCAAGCAGAGGGCCGCAGCGGCTGCAATCGACCGCATGCAGTTCGAGCGACTTTCTGTCCACGACAGGTAATTCGTTATCGAGCAGAGCGCCTAGCTTGCCGTCGAAAATTTCACAGGTCATGTTCGTCATCGGGTCAATCTCTCCCTCAGAAGCATTCGCGCGCGGTGAAGTTGCGCCTTACTTCCGCCAGCGGTTACGCCGAGTTGTTCGGCGATCTCTTCATGCTTGAAGCCTTGTACATCATGCAGTACGAACACCCGGCGCGCTCCCGGCGGCAACGAAGCAATCGCCTTCTCCGGATCCATTCGGTCGCCAGGCGATGCCTGACGAGGTGCCGCGAATACATCCATCCCATCATCGGTGTTGTCTTCCGATTGCCGATCACGATGCCGTCCATCCGACTTTCGGGCGTTCAGAATCACATTCACCGCCAACCGGTGCAGCCAGGTCGAGAACAGGCTCTCGCCACGGAATTGCGGCAGCTTTTCCCAAGCCCGAACGAACACGTCCTGCGTGAGCTCCTCGCCCCGATCGCGGCTTCCAGACATCCGCGTGCAAAGGGAAAACACCCGGCCGACGTTCGCGCGGTAGAGCCGCTCGAACGCCCGGCGGTCCCCGCCTGCGGCGAGGGTCGCGTCATTCGAGGGGTTGTCCCGCTCAATCGGTATCACGTCGGCAGCGAGAACGTGCGCCTCCAGGTATCGTCAACCTTTCCGTCCTTTCAGATAGCACTGGCATGGCAAAGGTTTGAACGCCTCGGGCAGCTCACCTGGGCTAGCGGTCAGCGCATGCGTGCGAACTGATGTCGAGGAGCAGGATCATGGCGAGTACACGCGGCTCTTCGCCAGTAGAAGGATCTAGATGGCAGGCGCCGCCGCGTGCCTCGGTAAAGGCGGCCAGGGCTTTGATCCAGGCATCGTCGGGCATGGCTGCGGTCGCAAGCTCGCCCAACACCAGCTCACCGGCCGCTCCAATGGTCGTACTTGCCACCTGACGGGCGCGTGCGGCAATGGCCGCGACTTCGTGCCGCCGCGAGAGCGGCGTGCGCGCGAGGATGCCCGCGAGGCGGTG
>JBGTNB010000095.1:0-2338 GCA_041743285.1 Gemmatimonadaceae bacterium | reverse complement strand
GCTGGCGCAACTCGAGTACACCCTGCCGCGCCTGACGCGAATGTGGGTCCACCTGGAGAAGACTCGAGGCGGCGTCGGCATCGGAGCGCGCGGACCAGGTGAAACGCAGCTCGAGACCGATCGGCGGCTGATCAACCACCGCATCAAGGTCCTCCAGCAGCGGCTGAGCGACGTGGTGCAGGCGCGCGAAGTCCAGCGGCAGTCGCGGAAGAGCGAATTTACTGCGTCGCTGGTCGGCTATACCAACGCGGGCAAGTCGAGCATTCTGCGATCATTGGCTAACGCGAGCGACATCTTCGTCGAAGACCGTCTGTTCGCCACGCTCGACCCGCTCACGCGCGAAGTGGTGCTAGGCGAGAAGCAGCACGTTTTGGTGACCGACACAGTCGGGTTCATCCGCAAGCTGCCGCACGACCTGGTTGCCTCATTTCGCGCAACGCTCGAGGAGACGAAGGATGCCGACCTGCTGCTGCATGTGATCGACGCATCGCACCCGGCCTGGGAGGAGCATCGTCAGGTGGTGAACGACGTCCTCGCCGAGATAGGCGTGACAGAGACGCCGGTGCTGCATGTATTCAACAAGACCGATCTCCTTGAGCAGGAAGACCTGATCGCGCTTCACGAGCGTATCGAGCGGTTGGTTCCTAACGCAGTCTTTGTGTCGGCACTGGAGCCGGATGGGCTCGAGCCGCTCAGGCGCTCACTGCTGGCCGAGGCGCGGAAGCAGCGGCCAGTTACGGAGCTGCGGATTCCGATGCGGGATGGGCGGACTCTGGCTCAGGTGCACCGGATGGGGGAGGTGTTGGAGCAGCGGGAGGATGGGGAGGAGATGGTGTTGCGGGCGCGGCTGGACGAGGCGACGCTTGGGCGCTTGCGTCAGGCGGGGATCGGAGTGGGGAACGGAAGCCAGAGTGGAAAATCGTTACCGTGATGTGCTGCAGAATGCTTTCGGGCCTTCTGTAGACCCTTACCATGCCATGAGCGTATCAACTTCATCGCTAAACCAACCGAACGTACCGAGATGCGGACCGACTCCTCCTCCTCAACAGAACACATGAAAGGCGGCGATCCACACGCACTCGTCGCCGATTATTGGCAAGCCGAGCCATGTGGCACTCGCGACCTTTCACATGATGACCGGGTCACTTTCTTTGCCGATCTCGAACGTGAGCGGTACGCGCTGGAACCATACATTCCGGAGTTCGCGCAATTCGGCCGATTTCGTGGCCAGCGCGTTCTGGAGATAGGCGTAGGGGCGGGCACGGACTTCGTTCAATGGGTACGCGCAGGTGCGCATGCCACGGGCGTTGACCTAACGCATCGTGGCGTTGAGCTTACTCGTGAACGACTAGCGCTGGAAGGGCGCTCGGCGGATGTGCGTCAGGCGAATGCGGAATCTCTTCCCTTCGCAGACGCCTCCTTCGATCATGTGTACTCCTGGGGTGTGCTCCACCACTCGCCGAACACACCGCGCGCCATCGCCGAGGTCCACCGTGTGCTTCGGCCGGGCGGGACGGCGACAATCATGATCTACAATCGCAATGCTTGGGTGCCGCTCACGGTGTGGGCAGTTCACGGGCCAATGAAGGGGCGTCCCTGGCTTTCGCTGCGACAGGCAATCTCCAAGCATCTCGAGAGTCCGGGTACCAAGGCGTACACCACCGACGAGGCTGCACGCCTCTTTGCGATGTTCGAGCAGGTCTCGGTTCGCACGCACCTCGCTCACGGCGACCTCCTCCAGATGCGGCCCGGGCCCAAATACTCGTCAGGCGCTTATCGGGTGCTCTGGCGTGTGTACCCGCGATGGCTAGTGCGCACGCTCGGCCACCGTTTCGGCACGAATCTGGTAGTCGAGGCGCGGAAGTAGATCTAATTGGCCAAGAAAGGATTCCTGGGCACGCTCCGCTACAGCTCCGAATTTGAGTGACTTCTCATTTGCTTTTTCTTCCCGGAGTGCTTCTTCCACCCTGATGCAGCACAAGCTGGGTTACGGTGCCGTCTGCCGCCACGTCGAACGTAATGCGCGCCTCGACCGACGGCAGGTGAAACTCGCTGTTCGACCGGGCGATTGAGCGGAATTTTGGTTGTCCCGTCGCCTGGAATACGAGCGTGCTCCCTTCGCGCGTAACAGTGATCGCAAAGGTTGGAGTGAGCTCGTACACACCGCTGTAACGGTCCAGTACGTCCGCAGGAACGTCTATCGGTCTCATCGAGCGAGACGCCACGAGCGGAAATGTCGAATCGAGAATGTGAAAGCCGATGTCGTCGATGCTCGATGCGGAATTGGAGAGCACCACTACGGCGTGGCCAGTCTCCGGATCGAAACCGGCGAAGGAGT
>JBGTNB010000094.1:0-6311 GCA_041743285.1 Gemmatimonadaceae bacterium | reverse complement strand
ATGAGCACCGCAGGCCGTCGTCCGCACGCCCAACCGGACCTGGGCATCGCCCTCGACCCTCGACCCTCGACTATCGACCCTCGCTTCATCTCATTCGCTCCATCAGCTCCTCTGCCAACGCAATGTACGCGCGGGACGCCGGATTGGCCGGGTCGCGCAGAACCAGCGGCTGGCCCGCGCTGAATGCTTCGGCGAGTGCCTGAGTCCGCGGAATCACGGTGTCGAAGACCAACGACCGCGGCATGTGTTGCCGCACGTATTCGGCTACCCGCAAGCATGACGGATTCCCTTCATCGAACATTGTGAGAATCAAGCCGTCGAGGGTGAGCTCGGCGTTGCGCGCGGTAATCTCCTGAATCGCGCGGAGAATCTGCGGGGTCGTTTGAAGCGCCAGCGGCTCCGCCTGGAGGGGCACAACTACATGCTGGCTCCCTTCGAGCACGCGGTGCACCACATCGCCAAGCCCGGGGGGCGTATCCACCACTACGACGTGACACCGCTCGCGCGCTGTCGACAGCAGGTCACTCAGCAGATTCGTCTGCGCGATAAGCTCATGATAGGTGGTTTGTGTCGCCTGATTGCTGACGGTACCGGCGAGAATCACGCGAAGCCAGGGAAGCGCCGTGGGCAGGATGACCTCGCGAAGCGCCCGATCGCCACTAAGAAAATCCGAGATACCCACCGCCGGCTGAGTGCTTCGCAAACCGATCCCATAACGAATCGCGCCCTGCGGGTCCACGTCGATGAGGAGTGTCTTGAGACCGCGCCGGGCAAAAGATGCCGCGAGGTTCACCGCGGTCGTCGTCTTTCCCACTCCTCCCTTCTGGCTGACGACCGCGAGCACTTGCCCCACGGTCAGTCCCGTTCCGAGTGAGTGGCGCCCGCGTCTCGCGCCGACGCCAGGTTGGCGAGGGCCTGCCGCGCGTGCGCGATCCACCGCTCCGACTCATCGCCGGCGGGAGGCTGCTGCAAGAATGCGGTGAGATGCTGCCGGGCTCCTTCATCGTCACCGCGCTTGAGCAGCAGAAACGCCAGCCCGTAGTGCGCGCCAGAAAGCGCGGGGTCGAACGTGAGTGCGCGGTTGTACGACCGCACTGCATCGTCGAGCCGACCGAGTCGAGAGTACGCAATCGCCATGTTCTGCAGAATGCGGGGATCGTTCGGGCGATCGCGCAAGGCAAGGCGGTAGGAAGTGATGGCGCCGTCGAAATCACCCTGCCGTTCGAGATTGAGGGCCTCGGCGAGGTAGTCGAGGCGCTTCGTCTTTGACGGAACGGTGGAATTTTGCCCCAGGAGGCGGCGCCACCACGACATGCGGCTCGGCGGAAACGGGAGGTTTGCTCGGTGCCGCGTGCGGCGCAACGCGCCGCGAACGGGCTACCCACGCGGGGCAAACTTACCGATCGGCCTTCGCTCCAGCAACCGCGCTTTCGCTCCGGTTTCTTCGGGGGTAGCTTGCCATCCTCGGGCGCCCCCCGCGCGCTCGGCAAACCGCTGAGGAGGAACCGTGTCACCACGCCAGGAGATGATCGATCGGTCGCGTGATGTTTTCGAGGTCGACTGGCCGCTGTTCGGCGAGCTATCGCGAGCGCTCGCGCTCAAGGTGGCGCGCGTATACGATCCCGACGTGGTCATCGGGATTGCGACAGCGGGCGTCATTCCTGGAGCGACGATAGCGGCGATTCTCGACAAGGATTTCTACTCCATCCTCATCAGCCGCCGGGATGGCGGCGCGCGCGTGCGTCAGACGCCGGCGGTCCTCGGTTCCGCACCTCCTCAGGTGCGAGATACGCGCGTTCTTCTCGTCGATGAGACGTGCGACAGCGGTGACACGATGCGCCTTGCGATTGCAGCGCTAGTCAACGCCGGTGCAGCCGACGTGCGGACCGCGGTCGGATTTCGCACGGGGTCGTTCGAGCCGGACTTTTCGGGGATGGAAACGGAGAGCACGATCATTCTGCCGTGGGACCGCGAAATCCTGGTCAACGGCGAATTGATGCTCAGGCCGGAGTATGCGGAAGCTTTGAGGGGGCGGGAGTAGGGGCGTCGAAGGAAAAGCGGGAAATGGGAAATGGGAAATGGGAAACGTGCAGGTAAAGGTGGCATTCGACCTTCCTGCTTCCCGTTTTCTGTTGATTTCCGTTTCCCCTTTCCCGTTTCCCTTTTCCCGTCTCTAACTAGTCCCGGCTTCCGACTAAGCCTATCGCTTCTTCATACCCCACACCCAGTTCGACCTGCTCGAACACGTAGGTGAGCACCGGGCCGGCGCCAATCAGGAACCGGCAGCGTGAGGCGCCGGCGGAGCGGCACTCCACCTCCATGGCTGCCATTGGAGCATCGCCGACACAGGCGAAGAAGCCTGCGAGCATACCCGTCGTCAGGTGGCAGCCCGGGTGTGCCAGAGTCGCCGCAGGGTCGGCTTCCTGCCAATCGGTCGAATCGATTACTGCGGCGGTCTCCTGCAGCGTTGCAAGCTCGAACGAGCCCCAACCCGCTTCGCGGAAGAACTCCGAAGCCAGTGTCCCGAACTCTCCGGTGGACAATTCGCCAGCTTCGGTGTCACCGCGCGCACGAGCCCAGTCGCGGAATGACGAGTAGAGAGCTTCTCCGCCGGCGTACCCCGCATCCTGCAGCTGTGTAGCGCCAGCGAGATCGCCGTCACGCAGCAGTGCCGCACGCAATGCATCCAACGAAGCGCGCGTGAGCGCGACCATGTGCTGCGATCGTAGATCGAAGGAAGATACCATTGATCCCGTCTGCCTCATTTTCGTCCGACTCGTCGTAGCAACTCGGCTTCGTCGATCGTTTCGATTCCGAGCTGCCGCGCCTTGTCCAGTTTGGAACCGGCGTTCTCACCAGCTACGACGAAGCTCGTGTTCTTCGAGACCGAGCTCGTCACATGTCCGCCTTGCGCCTCTACCAGTTCCGTTGCTTCGGTTCGCGATAGGCTGGGAAGCGTGCCCGTGATGACGATCGTGCGTCCGGACAGGACACCGCCGGCGGCCGCTTGGCGCGGCTCGGTCAAGTTAACCCCGAGCGCTTCCAATTTCTTCACCAGCGTCTTCGTAGTCGGGTTGTCGAAGTAGGTCGTCACCGCGCCGGCGATTGTTTCTCCGATACCGCGGACGCCGGCGATCTGCCCGGCACTGGCGGCCATAAGTGCGGGCAGCGTTCCAAAGTGGCGGGCGAGCAACTGGGCGGCGCCCGCGCCCACGTGCCTGATGCCCAACCCGTTGAGCAGCAGGGCGAGGGGCCGGGACTTGGCCTCCTGAATGGCGGCAACCAGGTTCTCGGCGCTCTTTTGAGCGAAGCGTTCCAGCTCTACCAGCTGGGTAGCATCGAGCGTGAAGATGTCGGCTACATCGTGCACAAGCCCGGCTTCCACCAGCTGGGCGATCCGCGCGTACGAGAGTCCGCGTATGTCCATCGCGCCGCGTGAGGCGAAGTGCACCAGTCCCTCCAGCTGCCGGCCGGGACACGCGACGTTGGTGCAGTAGACCGCCACCTCGTCGGCAAATCGTTCGGCGGGCGTGCCGCAGGCGGGGCATTTGTCAGGCATCTGCCAGCGCTGCTCCGACCCGTCCCGCCGGTCGGGCAGCGGCGCAATGATCTGCGGAATGACCTCGCCTGCGCGCTTGACTTGCACCCAGTCGCCGATCCGGAGATCCTTGGCCGCCACCAGATCCGCGTTATGGAGAGTCGACAGCTTGACGATCACTCCACCGATTTCGACCGGCTCCAGCACCGCGTAAGGATTCAGGGCGCCGGTACGCCCGACATTGACCCGGATGTCGAGAAGTCGCGTCACGCCAATGTCGGGCGCGAATTTTCGGGCGATCGCCCACCGAGGCTCGCGCCCGCCGACGATCCCCAGTTCGTCCTGAAGACGAAAGGCGTTGACCTTCACCACCATTCCATCGATCCCGAAGTTGAGCGAAGCGCGAAGCGTGTGCTCCACCTCGTGCGCAAACGCCGCTACTTCGTCCAGTGTTGCGCAACGGCGGCGGTGCGCCTCCACCGGAATTCCCCAGGAATCCAGCAGCTCGAGCAGCTCCCATTGTGACCGCACGGGAAGCTGAGCGCCGCTAGGCACCGCGAAGCCGAATCCGAAGAAGCGCAGTGGTCGCGCCGCTGTCGTGGCGGGATCGAGCTGCCTGAGTGATCCGGCGGCGGTGTTGCGAGGGTTGGCGTACAGCGGTTCGTTGTCCCGGGCCCGTTCCACGTTCAGTTGCTCGAAGGCATCGAACGGGATGTATACCTCGCCCCGAATCTCGATTTTGGCCGGCGGAGCATCGGTTGCCAGCCGCAGCGGGATCTCCCGGATCGTACGGAGATTGGCGGTCACGTTCTCGCCGATCGTGCCGTTTCCGCGAGTCGCGCCGGCCACCAGCACTCCATGCTCGTAGGTGAGTACCACGGCGGCGCCGTCGATCTTCAACTCAGCTGTATATCCATTCGCGTACACCTCGTCGCCGGTCAGCCTGACGACTCGTGATTCCCACTCGGCGACCTCCTCGTCGCTGAATGCGTTGCCCAGCGAAAGCATCGGCGACAGGTGGGTGTGCTTGGCCAGCTGCGACTGCACCGGCGCCCCGACACGCTGGGTGGGGGAGTCGGGGGTCCGCACCTCCGGATGCGCGGCCTCGAGCTCACTCAGCTCGCGGAACAGCAGATCGTACTCGGCGTCGGAGATTTCCGGCGCATCGAGTACGTAATACTGATGGTTCGCCTGGTCCAGCTGCCGGCGCAGCTCGGCCGCGCGCGCGGCCATCGCGTCATGCGAGCCGGGCATGTGTCGGGCGGCGTGCCGTTATGGCGTAGCGTGGGTCGTCAGGCGCCCGTCGGCAGATCGTCGCTGGACGGGTGTTCGCCGCGCGCCAGGTAGTTCTCCACGAACAGCAGCCCGTTCTCGCCCGCTCGCCGGACCATTTTCAGAAGGGTATCCATGCTCGATACTTCCTCGCGCTGTTCGCCGATGAACCATTCGAGAAAGTTCTTGGTCATGTGATCGTTCTGCGCGATGGCCAGATCCATGATGGCGTTGATCTGTCGCGTGACCTCGACTTCCCAATCCAGCGACAGGCGCACTGCATCTTCCGCCGATGCGAAGGCGCTCTGCGGTGCGGGAATGGCCGGAATCTCTATGGCGCCGTCCGCGTCGAGCGAGTATCGCACGAACCGCATCGCGTGCTCGCGCTCTTCGAGTGCCTGACGATAGAAGTGCTTGGCGAGCGCCGGCAGGCCTTCACCATCGAAGTACGCGGCGATGGAGACGTATTGAAGGGACGCGCCGAACTCGTGTCCAATCTGCTGGTTGAGCGCCCGATTGACTTCCTGGCTGATGAGCATCTGGGTTTCTCCCGAATGGCGAACGGTCTTCGCATCAGGAAAAGGTAGCACACCAGAAGTTCAGCTCACAGCGCGTCCGCGCCGAGTAAACCGAGCATCATCATCGTGTCCTCGGCAATGCGCTCGATGCTCTTGCGATCATCGTCGACCAGCAGGGTCTCGGCTACGCGATGCTGCCGTCCAGCGATGTAACCGTCGAGTAGCCGCCGCATGAGCGCCAGCAGCATCACCCGCTCGCGCTCCGCCGAACGGCTTGCCCGGACGGTGTCCACGCGCGCGCTCCGCAGAAGCTCGAACCGGTGAGCATTACGCAGTGCGTTGGCCGTGAGCGACGCGATCACCTGGCAGAAGCGCACATCGCTGTCGCGGAATTCGGACGCGTCTCGCTCGGTGCGCAGAAAAATCGCTCCGATTGTGTGCCCTTGCCACCGGATCGGTGCGACGATGATCGACCGGACGTTGCGGGATTCGAGCTGATCGCGGACGGGAAGCAGCCGGGGATCGGAGATGGCGTCAGGAATGAAAACGGTCTCTCCCGATTCGAACGCCTGCTCCAGCTCCGGATACTGCTTCAGATCGACGATCAGATTACGGATCGAGGGATCCTCGTAGCTCGCCATGAGCCGCACTTCGCGATTGTCCGTGGCAAGGTAGATCGAACACCGGTCCAACCCGTACGCATTGCCCAGCTTCTCGGCGATCGTCTGCAGGATTTCCTCGAAATGGAGCGACGCGGAGATGCACTGCAGCATGTCAATGACGGCAACGAGTTGGTCGCGTTCACGCTCCAGCTCTAGAACTCGCTGGTGCTGACGCTCAGGGTCATCCCCGTTGCCGCGCACGCGCGGCACTGCTGCCACTTTCGGCATGCTCATGGTCGTCCTCGAAATGGGCACGGAACTCGGCGCTGTCGAACCGCACAACGCGGTTACGGCCCAGAGCCTTCGCCACGTACAACGCAT